>NZ_JBMNDO010000058.1:0-48079 GCF_052542855.1 Streptomyces sp. SAS_281 | reverse complement strand
CCCCCCCCCCCCCCCCCCCCCCCCCCCCCCCCCCCCCCCCCGCCCCGGACACCGGAGAACGGTCAGATCCAGTTGTTGCGCATTGCGTACCAGCCGAGCTGGAGCCGGGATGTCACCGACGCCAGGTCCATCAGCGCCCGAAGCCTGCGCTGCACCGTACGGGGCGAGGTGCCCAACTGCTTCGCCGTCGCCGCGTCCGTCAGGCCTGAGAGCATCAGCTGCAAGATCTGACGGTCCACCGGCGAGAGTTCGGCGACCTCGCGGAGATACGGGCGCGAGTGCCGCCACGCGGTGGCGAACAGCTTCGTGACGAGCGTGGTGAGCGGCTGCCGCATCAGCACCGCCCGCTCCGGGCTGAACTGGACCATCGCGGTCTCGCCGTCCGCGACGGCCAGCTTCAGCAGCGGGCTGTCGACCACCCGGACCTGCTCGCCGCGCCGCACCCGCTCCTCCAGCGCCGCCACCGCCGCGGGCTCGGCGAGGAAATCGCGGTCGACCAGCAGCTGGTAGGTGACCTCGGGCGGAGCGCTGAGCCGTGCGCCACCCCTTTGGTCGTCGCGTGGTGCGGTCAGGGTCTCCGGGACCGGCGTGACCCTGTTGAAGCCCGTCAGGAACGCCTGGAAGGAGTGCCGCGCACCCGTCTCCAGCTCCAGGATCCGCCGCGCCTGGGCGGCCGCGCCGTCCACGGTCTCCACCCGCACCGGCGCCTCGTCCGGCGGCTGCGCGCGGACCAGGTCGGCCACGGCTGCCTCGGCGCGCCGCACGTCCTCCGCCAGCCGGCGGAAAGCGGCGCGTACCTGCTCCGGCGAGGCGTCGGACCCGTGGGTCCACTTCGGTCGTCCAAGATCGGGCATGGCCCTCAGTGTTGTCGACGGCTTTCATCCTGTCGCGAGCCCGGAAACCCCGCCGCGAGGCCCGTTCGCCGCGCCATTACTGGCCTGAAGGGGCCTCTCGCGGCCGCCCGGCCGGCGGTGGCGAAAGTGCGTCATGACGTGACCTCGCCACCTCCGGAACGGTCGGCCTCCGAGTGGGGACCGGCCCGTCATCCCTTCGGTTCGACTACCTCCACGGCTTGTTGACGCCGAACGCGCGCGTCACCGTCTGCCTGACCGTGCTGCCGTCGCTCGCCGTGACGGTGGCGCGCAGCGTGGCGTACGAGGCACGCGGCGGTGCGGTCAGGAGGGCGTGCGAGGGCTTCCCCTTCCGGCCTTCGGTGACCTTCGCCGTGCGCCAGGTCCCACCGTCGTCCCAGCTGACCTCCAGCTTGACGGGGCCGACCGTGGCCTCGGCGGCCCCCGGAGCCCGCTGCACCCTCATGTCCACCAGCGTGGGGACGAGGCTCAGAGCCCTCCCCGAGTCGTCCAGGCCGTACGGGGTGAAGCGGACACCCATCAGGGGCAGGATCGTCCCGGCGCTGTCGGCGGTGTCCGAGTCGAACGCCCACTCCGACTGGACCCGGGTGGACAGCGCGGCGTACGCCCGGTCACGGGTGACGTCCGCCTTCAGGGTGTACCGGCCGGGCCCGGACGGGACGGTGACCGTCTTCGCCCTGCCCATCGCGTTCCAGGTACTCACCTGCTGCCCGTCCCTGGCCAGGGTGAGGGTGCCGGTCGCGCTCCAGTCGGAGCCGCCGCGCGTGCCGTCGCCGTCGGCGAACCACGGTGTACCGGCCCAGACCACGGAGTCGTTCACCCGGTAAGCGGGCGCGGCCGGAAGCCCGGGCCCCACCACAGCGGCCGCGAAGTCCAGACGCCGCACGGAGTGCCCGTCGAACGTCTCCGTCGAGGTCGTGAGCGAGTGACTGCCGGCGATCGTGGCCCGGTCGAGCCACTCACCGGGCGTCCGGAAGTCACGCACCACCGACGGGAAGCGCACCGACTGGTCGATGAAGAGCGGCAGCAGCACGTCGTGGTCCGGAGCCGCCGCCGACGTGCCCGCCGCCGGAGCGCCCTGTGCGTCGAAGTGCTCGCGCACCTCGGTCAGGTCGCCGCGCCTGACCGAGAACGAGGGCTTGGCCGGCACACCCGCCCCCCAGGTCCGCGCCACGTGGTAGAAGAACGGGCTGGGCGCCTGCGAGGACGCGCCCTCGGACGCGAACACCGCGAATGTACGGTACGTGGCGTCCTCGTCCGCGAACGGCGTCGCGAACAGCGACTCCCCGGCGCGCTCACCGGTGGTGACCACACTCAGCGTGTACGACCCCGTGCCGGCTGGCACGGCCAGCGCCGCCTGCACGGCCGTCGCCCGCGCCGCGTCGTCGTGCACATCGGCCCCGACCGGTACGGCGGTGCGCGCGTCCAGGTCGACGTCGCTGTTCGCGAGCGGGGTGACCGAGGTGACGGCCATGGTGGTCGAGCGCTCCGCACCGGCACCGCTCGTGATCGTCATGCCGACCCAGTACTGGGCCTCGGGCACCGTCACCGTACCGGTGCCGGAGGTGATGCGGACCGGGTAGCGGTCACCGGTCCAGCGGTTCACCATCAGCGCCGAACCGGTCGCCGGGGTACCGTCCCGCTGCTCCGCGTGCAGCGTCACCTCGTGGCTGGGCAGGACGCTGTCGACCGCGAGGATCGTACGGGTGACGGGCTGTCCGCCCTTCGAAGCAGTGAGCACCGCGGACCACGGGCCGTGCGGGAGCACGGCGGCACGCGTGGTCACCGTGGCCATGGCGCTGCCGTGCGCCGGGACGGTCACCTTGTCGCGGTCCACCGAGAACTGCTCCGCGTTGCCCGGCTGGGCGGTCGGCGACAGCGGCTTCTCGACGGCCAGGTCGAGCGAGGTGTCGCTGTCACCGGAGTTGGTGAAGGTGACCGTGTGCTCGGTGTCCCTGCCCGCCCCGTCCGACCAGCCCGCGGTGGTCGTCAGGTTCGCCGGGGAGGCGAGGACCGTCTGCCGCTCGGCGCGGGCCACGTCCACCCGGCCGGTGCCCTGCTGGTACGCGGAACGCTTCGCGTTCGGCACCGCGCTGTTCATCAGCGCGGTCTTGATCTGCTCACCGCTCCAGTCCGGGTGCGCCTGGGCGACCAGCGCGGCGGAGCCCGCCACGTGCGGCGTCGCCATCGACGTACCGCTCTTGGCGGTGTGGCCGCCGCCCATCTTCGCCGCCACGATGGCGACCCCGGGCGCGGTGAGGTCGGGCTTCACCGCGTTGTCGCTCGGGCGCGGGCCCCGGCTGGAGAACGGGGCGAGCTCGTCCTCGGAGTCGACAGCCCCCACGGCCAGCGCGGCGTTCGCGATGGCGGGCGCGCCGACCGAGCCGGTCCCGAACTCGCCGTCGTTGCCCGCGGCGACGACGAAGAGCGTGCCGGTGCTCGCCGACAGGTCGTTGATGACCGCGATCGCCGGGTCCGTCTCGTCGGCGGGCCCGCCCAGGCTGAGGTTGACCACCTTGGCGTGCACGGTGTTGACCGCCCAGTCGATGCCGGCCAGCAGCGCGGACGTGGGGCACGTCCCGGTGTTGTCGCACACCTTGCCCACGGCGAGGGAGGCGTCCGGGGCGACACCCCGGTACGTGCCGTCCACCCCCGCGATCGTGGAAGCCACATGCGTGCCGTGCCCGTTGTCGTCCTCCGCGCTGTCACCGCCGAGGAAGTTCGCCGAGACGGTCACCCGTCCCGCCAGATCCGGATGGCCGGAGTCGTAACCGCTGTCGAGGACGGCGACGGTGACACCCTTGCCGGTGTAGCCGTCGGCCCACGCCTGCGGGGCGTTGATCTGCGGCACGCTCTTGTCGAGCGCGACGCGCATCCGGCCGTCGAGCCAGAGCTTGGTCGCGCCGCCCGCCAGCGAGTGCCCGGCGTCCTTGGTCAGGCGCTTCCACGTGGTGGCCGCGTCCGCGCCGTCGTCCGGGTCGAGCGCGGTCAGGCCGAGCCGGTCGATGGCCCGCCCCGGGCGCGCCGCACCGCCGACGGCGTCCCGCGCCCTGTTCGCGGCGCCCTTGCCCTTGCCGTGCTGGACGATCACGCCGAGGGCGCCCCGGGCGGTGGTCCCCTTCACGCCGTAGCCCGCGTCCAGCAGGGCGCCGACGTCGAAGAGGCGGGGATCGACGCGTCCGGCGGCGAGGAGCGGCTCGGCGTCCTCGGGTACGACGCTGAGGTCGCCGTCGCCCACCGAACTGGTGGTGAACGAGACTCCCTCACGGCCGGCGGCCGGAGTGACCGTCGCCGAACGGAGGCCGTCGCCGGCACGCTCGACGGTCACCGAGTCACCGGTGGGCAACGGCACGCTGAGCGTGGTGATGTGGGCGGGCGCACGTGGGGCGGCGGCCGGGGCGGGCGGTGCCGCCTGTGCGGCACCGACGGGTATGAGCGCCGCCAGCAGACCGGCGGCAGCCACGATGGATCTGACCTGCACGGAGAGAACCCCCAAGGATCACGGAAGCGGGAACGTCCTGATCCTGGCAGCGTCGCCCGGTCCAACGACCGGACGGCAATGGCGACTTGACGACGCGTCGCAGACCCGCCACGGCCCCGTCAGCCGTAGAGGGCGACGGCCCCCGGGCTGCCGGCCGCGAAGCGCCGGCCCGCGGCGATCTCGTCGGCGACCACCGACCACACGGACTCCTCGTCACCGAAGGGCAGCGGGTCCACCTCGCTGGTCGTCCGCCGGATGTGCTCCACCTCGCGGTCCAGGCGCTCGAAACCGGCCTCCTCGTCGGCGTCCTCACCGCTGAAGGCGAACTCCTCCAGCAGCAGCTGAAGCCGCAGGGCGACGTGGACGAGGGAGGAGACATCCGTGTGCAGTGCCTGCACGGTCTCCTCGTCCGGGTCGACGGCGTACACCGTCCCGGAGACCGGATCGAGCGCGAGGTACGCGTTCAGCAGCCAGCCGATCACCGGCCACTCGCCCGCACGCTCGTCGGCGTCCGCCACCTCCCCTACGAGGGGGAGGAGGCCCGAATCCGGATCGGGGCCCCGGAGGGAGAGCGTCCCTGTGGGCACGCCCACGGTCTGCAGGAGGCGGGCTCCCGCGGTGCGGGCCGCAGGGGCCGGGAAACCGGCGGCGGGCAGGGTGGCGATCCGGTCCTCGCCGAAGAGGGCGACGAGTTCGGTTCGGGTGACGGCGAACAGCACGGGTGAGGCTCCGGAATCGGCGGCGGGCAGGGGAACAGCATCGCCCATGCCGGGTGACGGCGGAGCCCCGGCCTCACGACGGCCGTCGGGTAGGTTCCCGACCATGGCTGAACCGAGCTTCCTGCCCTGGCCGCCCGCGCCGATACACACCGCACGGCTCGTGCTGCGGGAATCGGAGAGCCGGGACCGCCCGGCGTTCATCGAGCTGTTCGCCTCACCGGAGGTGCACACCTATCTGGGCGGCCCCCGCCCGCGCGACGATTGCGAGCGCGCCCTGCCCGCGACACCGGGAAGGCGCCCCGGGCACTTCGTGATCGAGCTCGACGGGGCGATGGTCGGCACCGTCGAGCTCAGACGCCGCGACGTGGAACGTCCGGACGCGGTCCGCCCGGAGGCCGGGAAGGCCGAACTGGGCTACCTGCTGCTGCCCGAGGCATGGGGCCGGGGGTATGCCGCCGAGGCGTGCGCCGCGGTCCTCGACCGGTTCGCCGCGACCTGCCCCGGCGAACCCGTGGTCGTCTTCACCCAGACGGCCAACACCCCCTCCATGCGCCTCGCGGAGAAGCTCGGCTTCACCGGGATCCACCGCTTCGAGGCGTGGGGCGCCGAACAGTGGATGGGCGTACGGCCCCCGGCCGCGTAAGCCCTCACACCACCGGTGTCAGGCGTCGAGCACGGCCGCGACCGCCTCGATCTCGACCAGCTGGTCCTTGTACCCCAGCACGGTGACGCCCATCAGCGTGCTGGGCACGTCGTGCTCGCCGAAGGCGTCGCGGACCACCTGCCAGGCCGTCACCAGGTCCTCCTGGCGGCTCGACGCCACGAGCACCCGGGTACTGATGACGTCCTGGAGCGACGCGCCGGCGGCACGCAGGGCGACCTCCATGTTCTCGACGGCCTTGAGAGCCTGGCCCGCGTGGTCCCCGACCGCCGCCGTCGAACCGTCGTCGTTCAACGGGCACGCCCCGGCGAGGAAGACCAGCCGCGACTCGGCGGGTGCCGTGGCCGCGTACGCGTACTCGGCGACATCGGAGAGGGCGGCGGAGCGGATCAGGGTGACGGCGCGGGGCATGGTGCGGGGTCCAATCGCGTAGGGGGCCGAGCCAGGACATCCTGCCAACGAAGCCCGGCCCCGTCTCCTGCATTTCCGCCCGCACCGGACTGCCGGAGGCGGCCCTAGGGAATGTCCGCCGCCGCCCATCGCAGCCCGCCCAGCAGATGGGCGCGGAACGCCGGATCGGTGTAGGCGTCCTCCGCGTGTCCGAGGGACGTGTAGAACGCGCGGCCCGCGTCGGACTCGCGGCACCAGATCAAGGGGTGATCGGCCCCCATGCCACCGCCCTCGTAGCCCGTCTCGGCGATCGTCGCCAGGACCCGCACACCGGGCAGGTGGCGAGGGTTGCTCCGGAAGTCGTACCACTCGTCGTCCCGGTCCCAGCGCGGCGGCAGGTGGCGTGTCGCCGGGTGGTCCCGGTCCTCGATCAGCACGGTGCCCGGCTGGAAGGCGGGATGCCCCGCGAAGCGTGCGCCGATCAGCTCCCCGTAGTACGGCCAGTCGTACTCGGTGCACGCGGCGGAGTGGACGCCCATGAAACCGCAGCCGTCGGAGAGCCGGCGCCGGAGCGCGCCCCGCCCCTCCGGCGTGAGCACGTCCCCGCTGGTGGACAGGAAGACCACCGCGTCGCGCCCCGCCAGGGAGGTGTCCGTGAACACCGAGGGGTCCTCCGAGCACTCCACCCCGAATCCGTGCTCCTGGCCCAGCTCGCGCAGGGCCGCCCGCCCGGCGGGGATCGAGTCGTGGCGGTACTCCGCGGTGCGGGTGAAGACGAGAACGTCCGACAGGCGGCCGGCAGGGGGCATGCTGCGACTCCGGGTGTGCGCGGTGGTGGCGGTCAACGGCAGTGTGCCCCGGCGGCGGGGCATCCCATGCGTAGGTACCGGTTGGGCAACCGTTCGACGCCGCAGGGCCCTCCGTCCCGGGCGCGTCCCTAGACTCGCGGCATGAACAACCTCACGTGCACCCACTGCGGAACCGTCGGCCTGGAGGACGGCTTCATCGAGGACGCCGGCGAACACTCGCGCGGATACGCCCGCTGGATCGAGGGCGCGCTGGAGCGCGGTGTGTTCGGCGGCGCCAAGCGCATGGGCCGGCCGCGCCGGCAGATCGAGGCGTTCCGCTGTCCGAAGTGCGGACACCTCGACCTGTTCGCCACCGGCCAGGTGTAGGGAGAGTCCGGCGGGGGACGCCCGCCGTTTCGGATACGCCGACGATATGCGGCGGCTCGTAGCATGGCCGCATGCGTGTGCTGATCGTCGAGGACGAACCGTATATGGCGGAAGCCATCCGCGATGGCCTCCGCCTGGAGGCGATCGCGGCCGACATCGCGGGCGACGGCGACACCGCGCTCGGACTGCTGAGCGTCAACACCTACGACATCGCCGTCCTCGACCGGGACATCCCCGGGCCCTCCGGCGACGAGATCGCCACGCGCATCGTCGCCTCCGGGGGCGGCACGCCGATCCTGATGCTCACCGCCGCCGACCGTCTGGACGACAAGGCGTCCGGCTTCGGACTCGGTGCCGACGACTACCTCACCAAGCCCTTCGCCATGCGGGAGCTGGTGCTCAGACTCCGGGCGCTCGACCGCAGACGCGCACACAGCCGGCCACCCGTGCAGGAGGTCGCGGGCCTGCGCCTGGACCCCTTCCGCCGTGAGACCTACCGCGACGGCCGCCACATCGCGCTGACCCGCAAACAGTTCGCGGTGCTCGAAGTCCTCGTCGCGGCGGAAGGCGGCGTCATCAGTGCCGAGGAACTCCTGCGACGGGCGTGGGACGAGAACGCCGACCCGTTCACCAACGCCGTACGCATCACCGTCTCGGCCCTGCGCAAGCGGCTCGGCGAACCCTGGATCATCGCCACCGTGCCGGGCGTCGGCTACCGCATCGACACCGCGCCGGCACCCGGCGGCCGGGCGACGGACCGTGGCTAGACGGCCCGGCCCGAGCATCCGCCTCAAGCTCACCCTCAGCTACACCGGGTTCGTCCTGCTGGCCGGGATCCTGATGCTCGTCACCGGATGGCTGTTCCTGACCCGCGTTCCGCACATCGGGCTGGTCTTCGTGCCCGACTACCAACTCGCCGTCGCACGCGATTTCGCCCCGCTCGCGGCCATGACGCTGGCGTTCCTGCTGGTGTTCGGGCTCTGCGGCGGATGGTTCCTCGCCGGCCGCATGCTCGCTCCGCTGAACAGCATCACGCGGGCCACCCGTACAGCCGCCGCAGGCTCGCTGTCCCACCGCATCCGGCTCCCCGGACGGCAGGACGAGTTCCGCGAACTCGCCGACGCCTTCGACGCGATGCTCGCCCAGCTCGAAGCGCACGTCGGTGAACAGCGGAGATTCGCCGCCAACGCCTCCCACGAACTGCGCACCCCGCTCGCCGTGACGAAGGCACTGCTCGACGTGGCCCGCGCCGACCCGGACCGCGGCACCGATCCTCTCGTCGACCGCCTCCACACCGTCAACACCCGGGCCATCGACCTCACGGAGGCGCTGCTCCTGCTGAGCCGGGCCGACCGGCAGACCTTCACACGCGAGGACGTCGACCTCTCCCTCGTGGCGGAGGAAGCGACCGAGACGCTCCTGCCGCTCGCCGAGAAACACGGTGTCACCCTGGAGACCGACGGCGACATCGCGCCGACCACCGGCTCACCGGCCCTCCTGCTCCAGCTCACCACCAACCTCGTGCACAACGCGATCGTCCACAACCGGCCCGAGCACGGCAGCGTACGGGTCACCACCGAGGTCAGCCCGTACACCGTGGCGCTCACCGTCGAGAACACCGGTGACCCGGTCCCACCGGAGCTCGTCCCGCGCCTCACCGAACCGTTCCAGCGCGGCACCGAACGCGTGCACACCGACCACCCCGGCGCGGGGCTCGGCCTGGCCATCGTCAGATCCATCACCCACGCCCACCACGGCACGCTCACCCTCGCCCCGCGCCCTGCCGGCGGACTCCGCGTCACGGTCGAACTGCCCGCCGCCCCCGCACCTCCGCCGCGACCCTGACCGCGCATATCGCCCGCGTATGGAAATGCGCATACGTCCCCGCAACAGCCCCGCGTGTTGAGTAGGGGTCATGGATCAGAACAGCGCACTGCCCACCTCAGCCGGTCGTGTCCGCAGAGGCGTCCGCCTGGTCGTGCTCACCGCCGTCGGCGTCGTCGCGGCGGCCGTCGCCCCGTTCGTGCTGCGCATGTTCGTGGTGTCCGTGCCCATGGTCGTGCACGGCGGCTGGTACGCCTGGTTCTGGACGTTCAACGGCGTGATGCTGACCATGGTGGCCGCGCTGCCGCTCTCGGCGCTGATCTGCTGGTTCCTGACGCGCAGGCGCAGGGCGGCGGGCGTCGAGCCGGCCCGGGCTCGGCGGGCGTCGCTGGCCGACGTGGGCATGGTGCACGGGACGGTGCCGTGGGTGTGGCTCATCCTGATGCCCGGCGCGCACGCCGGTGAGGTCCCCGGCCGCGTCAGCCTGGTCCCGCTGGTGGACCTGGTCACGATGGGGCCGCTCGGGCTGCTCGGCAATCTGCTGGTGTTCGCCGCGCTCGGATTCTTCGCCCCGATGCGGTACGCCGCGCTGGCGTCGCTGCCGCGCGTCCTGGCGCTCGGGGCGGGCCTGTCGGTCCTGCTGGAGACCCTGCAGTACGTGCTCCGGCTCGACAGGGTCTCCTCGGTGGACGACGTCCTGGTCAACGCGGCCGGCGCCGCGCTGGGCGCCCTCGCGTCCACCCGGTGGTGGATGCCGCGCGAGGCGGGCGTTCAGGCATAGGCGGCCAGGAAGGCGCGGATGCCGCCGTCCGCGCAGCGGTCCAGGTCGGCGGCGGTGTGCTGGGCACTGCCGTGGAACATGGCCTGGTTCACCGGGATCCACAGCAGCAGCCCGGAGAAGTGGTGGGCGGCCAGCAACGGGTCGGGGGTCTTGAGGAGCCCTTCGTCGGTGAGGCGGCGGAACGTGTCCGCCAGCGTGGCGAGGACCCGCTCGAACCCCTGCTCGTACCAGGCGGCGCCGAGCTCGGGAAAGGCGTCGGCGTTGGCGATGATCAGGCGCCGCAGCTGGAGCACCCGGGGCTGGGTGAGGGCCGTGAGGAACTGCCGGGCGAGCCGGTTCAGGTTCTCGCCGAGGGTCTCCGCGTCGGCCGGGATGTCGGCCACCAGATTGACCAGGGCGTCGATGCGGTCCGTGGTGGCCAGCACAATGTCGGCGAACAGCTTCTCCTTGTCCGCGAAGTGCTTGTAGACGGTCTGTTTGGAGACCGCGGCCAGCTTCGCGATGTCGTCCATGCTCGTGCCCGCGTATCCCTTGTTCAGGAACACATCGGTCGCGGCCTCCAGGATCGCCTGGTGCTTGCGCGCTGACCGGCTGTCCATCGTCGGCTCCCTCTCCACGTCTGCGTCCGCCTGCCCCCGAAGAGTACTGGACTGATCAGTACTGTCGTGAGTACTGTACCGTCCAGTTCCACGCCGCAGCCGCCCGCTGCGGCCAGGAAGCCATGTCAGAAGTGCATTGATGGGGGTATGTCGCATGAGCAGGACCGTGGACAACACCGTGGACAAGGTCGTCTCCGCCGACGGGACGGCCATCGCGTACGAGAAGCAGGGCACGGGCCCGTCCGTGGTGCTCGTCGGCGGTGCCCTCATGACCCGGGGCGCCTCCGCCGAGCTCGCCGCACTGCTGGCCGGGCACTTCACGGTGATCACGTACGACCGCCGTGGCCGGGGTGACAGCGGGGACGGCCCCGCGTACGAGGTGCGGCGCGAGACCGAGGACATCGACGCGCTCATCGAGGGCCCCGGCGGTGGCTCCGCGATGCTCTTCGGCATGTCCTCGGGCGCCGTTCTCGCCCTGGAGGCCACGGCCCGGGGAAGCGCCGTCCCGCGTCTCGCTCTGTACGAGCCGCCGTTCGTCACGGACGACAGCCGGCCGCCGCTGCCCGCCGATTACGTGGCGCACCTGACGGAGCTGACCGGCCGCGGGGCGTCCGGGGACGCCGTCGAGTACTTCATGTCGGTGGCGGTCGGAGTGCCCGGCGAGGTGGTAGCGGGCATGCGGCAGGCCCCGTTCTGGACGGACCTGGAAGCCGTCGCCCACACCCTTTCCTACGACGGCCGGGTCATGGGCGACACCATGTCAGGCCGCCCGCTGCCGGTCGAACGCTGGGCGTCCGTGACCGTGCCCGTCCTCGTCGGCAGCGGAGACATGGGGGCGCCGCACATGCTCACCGGGGCCCGTGAACTCGCGGCGGCAGGCGACAACTTCACCCTCCAGGTCTTCCCGGGGGCGGAGCACGACATCTCGCCGCAGGCCATGGCACCGGCCCTCGCCGCCTTCTTCGGCGGCGCGCAGGCGCGGTAGGCGGCACGACCGACGTTCACCCATCCCCATCAAAGGAGGCACCGCATGACCGCACAGGTCAAGGGACCCGCCGGCTACTTCCCCTCCATCGAGAAGAAGTACGGCCGCCCCGTCGACGAGTGGAAGGACATGATCCGCGCGTCCGACCTGACCAGGCACATGGAGCTCGTCGCCTGGCTCAAGGCCGAACACGGCCTCGGCCACGGCCACGCCAACGCCCTGGTCGCGCACACGCTGGCGGAACAGGGCAAGTGAGCGCGGCCCGCCCGCTCCGTGGGGCACGGAGCGGGCGGGCCGCGGGGTGCGGGTTCACGCCGGGTCGGGCGCACGGTCCCGGGTGGCCCTCTCGGCCGGGGCGGCCGCACGCAGCGCCGCTTCGACGCGGCGGTTGTTCGTCATGGACGCGGTGACGGCCGTCATCGTCAGGAGCAGCGCCGCGGCGGTATAGAGCGGGGTACGGATGTCGTACGCGGTCGCCAGCCAGCCGCCGGCGAAGGCCCCGACGGGCGCGGCGCACATCGCGAGCATCCGGGAGGTGGAGGCGACCCGCCCCATGAGGTGGCCCGGAACGATCGCCTGCCGCAGGGAGGGCCCGAGCACCATCGTGGCGCCCATGGCCGCCCCGCAGACGGCGAGCGCCGACCCGGCCACGTACGGGTTCGAGGCGGACGCCAGGCCCAGGATCGCCAGCCCCTCGATGGCGGCCGTGCAGGTCAGCGCGGTTCCGATGCCGAGGCGCCGCCCCAGCTGGGAGGCGATGGCCGCGCCGAACAGGCCGCCCGTGGCCTCGGCGGTCAGCAGCAGACCGAAGCCGTACGTGCCGATGCCGAGGCGCTCGTGGGTGAAGAGGACGAGGACCGTCTCCACGGCGAGGAAGGCGATGTTCCCGACCGCCGGGCGCAGCGCCAGCCCGAGCAGCAACTGGTCCCGGAAGACGTAGGACGCTCCGGCCCGGGCCTGCCTGAGCAGCGGCTCACGGGCCTCCGGTACGGGCCGGGGCATGGCGGGCAGCGTGCGCACGAGGAGCGCGGAGAGCGCGAAGGACACAGCGTCGGCGACCAGCGGTACGGCCCGGCCCAGGGCGAGCAGCGCGCTGCCCGCGGGCGGTCCCGCGAAGCCGGACATCGCGGTCTGGGCACCGCGCAGGCGGGAGTTGGCACGCTCCAGCCGCGCCGGGTCGCGGCTGAGCAGGTCCGGCAGATAGGCCGTGGCGGCGGTGTCGAAGAAGAGCCCGCCGAGGCCGAGCAGGAACGCGACTGCCGCCAGCAGTGGAATGCTCAGCATGTCCAGCCCGGCCGCCACCGCGGGTATCGCGAGCAGCACCGCACGAGCGGTGTCGGCCACCCACATGGTGCTCCGGCGGTCCCAGCGGTCCACGAGCGCACCGCCGAGGACCCCGAAGAGGAGCCACGGCAGCGTGCTCGCGGCCGTGACGACGGCGAGTGCCAGCGGGTCACGCGTCAGCGTGAACGCGATCAGCGGCAGTGCGGCGTGCGTGACCCCGTCACCGAGCGAGGAGACCGTCTGTGCGGTCCAGAGCCGACCGAATCCGGCCGGCAGCTCTGCTGTTCCGGTCTTCATCCGGCGTCCCCCTCGCTCCGCTGGACCGGTGCGGGATGAAAGAGTGCGAACACGAGCGAGGTGTCCGGCAGTGAGGGATCGGAAAGCTCCCGGTACTCGTCCGCCAGGGCCTGCAGCCGCGCCCCCAGCTCCTCGAACTGCTCGTCCGTGAGCCGCAGATGCGCCATCCGCACCTGCCGTTCGCCGTCCGCCGGGGACGCCTCCAGATCCGCCACCGCGTGCCGCATCAGCACATCGGGCCCTCCCTCGCCCGGATCCGGCAGCTCGATCGACCGCGCGGCCATCGCGTAATACCGCTCCATGACGCCCCGCACCTTGCGTGTCCGCACCACCTTCACCAGGCCGGCCCGCTCCAGGAGTCGCACGTGATAGCTGGAACTCCCCTTCGCGAGGCCGACCCGCTCGGCGATCTGGGTGATCGTCGCCGGCTCGAAGCGGAGCACGGCCATGATCCGGTGGCGCGTCAGATTGGAGACCGCGCGCAGCTGCTCGTCGGTGGTGACGTGAAACGTCTCGGGGACGTCGTCGGTTGGCATGCCCACAATGGTCAACGTTTCTTGACCATTGTGCAAGGGATTTGCGCGACGAGGCGTCAGAAGACTTCCGGAAGGCGGGAATCCGCACGTCCCGTGCCTCAGCGGAAGGCGTCGGCATGCTCCGTGGCCCACTGCCGGAACGGCCTGGCGGGTGCGCCGGTGACCTGGCGGACGGTGTCGCGCACGGCGAGCAGTTCCTCATTGGCGTCTCCGCCCATGACATCGAGCACCGCGTCCGCGTCCTCCTCCCCGACGACGCCGGCCATCCACCGGCGGGCCTCCGGCCTGCCGATCTCCGTGAACGGCACGGGGCGCCCGATCGCCGCCGCGACGGCCTCCACCTGCTGCCGGGCCGGCATCGGCTCCGGACCGGTCAAGGCGTACGTCCGCCCGCGGTGGCCGGGCTCGGCCAGTGCGACCCGGGCCACCGACGCGATGTCCGAGGGATGGACCGTGGGCAGGCCCGTGTCCGCGAACGGTGCGCGGACCGCTTCCCCCGCGCGGATCGATGGGGCCCACAGCAGTGCGTTCGAGGCGAACTGGGTCGGCCGCAGGACGGTCCACGCCATGCCGCTGTCCTGCAGCAACCGCTCGACCGCCAGATTCTCGGCTGCGGGGCCGAGGTGCGGATGTGTCAGGGCGGTGATGGACGACACCAGCACCACGTGCTCCACGCCTGCCCGCCGCGCCGCCGCGATGATGTCCGCGTCCGGCCCCACACGCGAGGGAAGGAACAGGGAGCGCGCCCCGGTCAGTGCGGGCTCCAGGGATTCCGGCACCGCGAGGTCGCCCTCCACGGCCTCGACCCCGGCGGGGAACGCCGCCCGTGAGACGTCGCGGGTCAACGCCCTCAGAGGACCCACCCCATGGGCGTGCAGCTCCCTCAGCAGGGCGCTTCCTATGTTTCCGGTGGCTCCGGTCACCAGGATCATGCCGTGTTCTCCCGTCGTCAGGTGCTGGACTCGGGAGCACGCTAGAGACTCAAGCGCACTTCAGGTCAACACGGTGCCGGCCCGCCCGTGGGGATCGCGGCGGAGCCGGTGTCACCCGGCACCACGCGCATCCCCAGACCCCGTACGCGGTAGATGCAGACGTCGTCGCCCCACAGCGTCGCGTCCGCCACCGCGTAGGGGCCCCGCTCGTCCCGGCCCGCCTCCACGATGTCCATGTCCACCCGGATCAGCCGGTGGGCCGGGGTGATCTGGCCGCGATACGTCCACGCGGTCTCCCGGCCGGGCAGCACCGGCTCGAACCTGGGGCCGGGGATGCCCTCGGCCGCGTCGCGCTCCAGCAGGTAGTACTGGAGGAGTTGGCACATCGCCTCGACGCCGAGGGAGCCGGGCTGCACCGGGTCCTGGAAGAAATGGGCCCGGAAGAACCAGGCGTCCGGGCGGACGTCCTTCTCCGAACGCAGCCTGCCCAGCCCCGCGGAGCCTCCCTGAGGCCAGTAACCGGTGACGCGGTCCAGCATCAGCAGCATGGGCCCCGGCAGCCGGAGCCGCCCGCCGCAGAAGCGGCCGGGCCGGGTGGCCAGGTCGACGGTGCGGGCGCAGGGCTCGGAGAGACGGGCGCGCTCGTCGGCCGACACCGGGACGCCCTGCTGGTCGGCGAAGGCGGACCGGGGGAAGAAGCCGAAGACCGTGTCGAGCGCGAACACCGGCACACCGTCCGCCGTGCACGACACCCGGAACGATTCGATGACCAGGTCCCCGCTGCGGGAGAGCCGCGTCAGTTCGGCCCGGGTCCGGACGGTGCGCGTCGCCGGAGTCACCTCGCCGGTGACCGTCCCCGTTCCGTCGAGGTTGCGGAACAGCAGGTCCACGTCCGAGGCCAGTGCGCTGCCCACGTACGAGGCGAGCCAGCCGCACGGTTGCAGCACCGCCTCCATCAGCACCGCGAACGGCATGGTGCGGCCACCGCTCTGCTCGAAGAACCAGGCCCGGTCCGGAACGTCGTACTCCGCGACGACCGCACTCCCCTCCCGCATCCCGCCCTGCGGCCCGTCCACCGACACGATCCGGCTCATGAAGTGGTAGGGGGGACCGGGCAGCCGTGCCACGCCCCGGGTGCCGTCGAAACGCTCGTACATCGGGCCGAACGCCTCGCTCGGCCGGCCCCAGGCGCAGGCGAGCAGCGAGGGGTAGCCGAACCGGAAGCCGTCGGCCGCGGTCGCCACGGGCCGCTCCTCGCGATGGCCGGCCAGCCCGCCCAGCCGCTGCGGCGGCAACGCGACCGCGTCCGTCTGCACGGCGGGCGGCCCCGTGTGCCGCCACTGCGTCAGCGGCCAGTCGGGCACCAGCCGCAGCGCCATCCCGCGCCCCAGGAACGCCTTCATCCCGTCCACGGAGCCCAGCACATCGGCGTGGAGCGTCGGCACGGGGCCGGTCGACACGCCCCGTACGAACACCTCGTAGACGACCCGCCGGTCCGCCGGGGTCGCCTGGCCCCGGCACATGGCCGTGTAGGGCCGCCCGGTCACGGGTTCGAAGCGCCAGCCGTCCCGTGCGACGGTGCAGCCCATGGCCGTCAGATAGAAGGCCATGGCCTGGAGTCCGCCCTGGAGCATCAGCGTTCCCGGCATGCACGGATCGTTGTGGAAGTGCCCGGAGAAGAACCAGTCGTCCGGCGACAACGGGGTTTCGGCGCGCAGATACCCGCGACCCCACGGCCCGCCCGCCGGGTCGAACTCGCTCACCTCGTCCAGCAGCCGCAGCCTCTCCCCGTCGAGCCTCGGCGTGCGGACATGGGCCGCCGTCGCCTCCCAGCCGGGGCCGAAACAGTCCACCGGCCGCCCTTCCGCCAGCGCCCGCAGCTCGTCCGTGCCGAACCGGTGCCGGGTGCAGGGGACGGCCGGCGGGTCGAGCGGCAGACCTTCGCCGTCATCGGGCGGATATCCGGCCGGGTCCCACCGGACACCGCCGCCACCGGCGAGCTCCGCGGGGGTGAAGAAGCCGGCCCGGCCCTCGCGGACACTGAGCCGGAGTTCGCCGTCGACATGGCAGTCGTAGTGGAAGAAGGCCAGGCGCACACCGTCGGCCTCCGCGTGGCCGTCGATGTGGATCTCGAAACGCAGCGTGTCCCCGGCTCGCGGCGGCGCCCCGTGGAAGGTGACCTCGCAGCCGAGCAGCCGGTAGGCGCGTTCACCCCGGTTGAGGAGGTCCGCGCCCAGCCAGCTGAGCAGGAGCAGGTCCGCCTGACCCGCCTCGATCAGGACACCGGACGGCATGTGGCCGGTGGAGTCCAGGTACCAGCTGTCCGGCCGGATGTCGGTCTCCGTCCAGATCCTGCCGTCGGTGCGCACCGGCCCCGGCATGGCGAGCGCCGCGGGCACCGCGTCGATGCCGGTGACCCGGTCGGCGAACAGCATCGGCGGTGCGGGCATGCGGGTCTGCACCGCGTATCCGTCCTGCTCGGCGAACCGGGCCCCGAACAGGGCGGAGATCTTCTGCGTCGCGAGGTACTCCAGCTGGGCGCGGTCGAACTTCGGCCCCGGTTTCGGTTCGGACGGCTCCGGCGCACCCGCCGGAGGCGCGAGCGCCACGGCCGGGCGGTGCGCAGTGAGTCCCGGCGGCGGTACGGGCCCCACGGGACGTGCCGGTGTGCCGGTGCGCGCCAGCGCCGCGACGGCCAGCCCCGACATGCGAAGAAAGCGCTGATGGCCCTCGGCGAGGCGGGCCATCACCTCCTGGTGCGTCTCGGCGGCCCGCAGCCCCAGCCGGGCGACGGCGGCCCGGGGGCCCTCGGCCACCGGGGCCCCGACGGCCCCGGGCCCGGTCCCGCCCGGCTCCCGCGCCGACGGTACGAGGGCAGCCGCGGACCGCCCCGGAACGTGGCAGGGGACCGGTGCCAGGAGCGGGGCCCTGGGGAGGGCCGGCACGGAGGGCGCGGGATGGGGCAGACGCGGGGACGGGACCGGCGGCAGGGCCACCGAGGGCCCCGGTTCGGGGAGCTCCGTAGCGGCGTCCGCGAGCCGGCCGAGCAGTTCATCGGCGCGCACCGGCACCCCGGCGACGACGAGTTCGGCCACCGCGAGGCACAGCTGCCGCAGCCCGGTGTCCCGGGGGGCGTCCAGCGCCACGGCGACGTGCTCCCGGTCGCCCAGCACCCGCTTGATCCACCCGGTGCACAGCTTCTGCGGCCCGTGCTCGACGAAGACGCGGACGCCGTCCGCCCACGCCTGCTCCACCATCGCAGCGAAGTCGATCGTGCCCATGCCCTGGGCGGTGACCGCGTCTGCCGCCCCGTCGGCCGACAGCGGATATGCCTGCCCGGTGGCTCCGCTGTAGAACCGCACGCCCGGCACCTCCACGGTGGGCCGGTGGTGGGTCGCGCGCCACACCTCGCGGACCTCCGCCAGCTCCGGGGCGTGGGCCGCCAAGTCGTAGTCCAGCTCGACGGCGAACTCGGCACCCAGCCCGCCCACGACGGCCGCACACGCCTCGGACTCGCCGCCGACGACACACACGCCGGGCGCGTTCACCGCCATCAGATGGACGGCGGGCTCCCCGGCGAGCGCCGCACGGACGGCATCCGCGCCCGCACCGACCAGGTAGCTCGACCACCGGGAGCCCCTGATGCCGTGACGCCGCCAGTGGCGCCGCACCGCCCGCAGCTCGCCGGTGAGTTCGGTCGTGAACAGACCGCTGTCCCGGGTCGTCCCGTACAGGCCCGAGGCGTCGGGCCAGGCGCCCAGCGCGACCAGCGCGGTCGACTCGCCGGAGGAGTACCCGAGCGCGGCATCCGGTCGGAGCCCGAGCACGTCCCGGCTGAACACCGTGTGGCCGACCGCCAGTTCGGCCGCGCACCAGATCTGCCGGAGCACCCCGCCGGGCGGCCCGGACCGCAGCCGCGTACCGAGCGCGCGGTGGGCCTCCCGTACGGCCGCACCGAGCGAGGGCAGCGCGAGCATCAGCTCGTGGCCCATTCCCTCGTACGCGGCCGAGCCGTTGGTGTACACGAACGCGGTCTGCCCGCTCACCGGCCGGTCCCGGAACCGCACGCCCGCCGGCCGCGGCCCGCCCTCGGTCAGCCAGCGGCGGGCCGCCTCCGTGAGCTCCGAGGACACGCCGTCGCCGTCGGTCACGAATGCCAGCCGTGCCGGGCCGGCATCGGAGCGCACATCCGCGTCCATCGCGGCCAGTACCTCGTGGCGGTCCGCACCGGAGTACACACGCAGGCGCGGAGCCGGCCCGCGCAGCCACGGCCGCGCGTCCCCCGCGCGAAGGCGTACGTGCACGGCGGGCCCCTCCACCGGTCTCACCACGGCTCGCGCGCTGTGGGAGACCGCCCCGGCGTCGGCCGGGCCGTCCGGCCGGGGCACGGCACGGTGCTGGAGGGCGATCGCGGCGACGGCGACGGAGACCAGCCCGGACGCCGCATGCGCGCGTCCGAAGGCCGCCGAGGGATCGAACGCCGCGTCCGGACCGTCGCCGATCACCAGATCGGGTTCGTCGACGCACCCGTCGTCCAGCAGGGCGACGACCTCGTCGCCGTCCCTGCGCGCGGTATCCAGCAGCTTGAGCACGAGGACGACGGCCGCGTCCCCCGGCTCGCCCTCCTGCCCCAACTCCCGCAGGGCGGCCCGGTGCACCGCCTCGCAGGACACGTCGGCGGCGCCGACGAGCGCGGCGTCGGCTTCGCCCGCACGCAGCGCTCGCGCCGCGAGCTCCAGTCCGACCGGCCCGGACGCCTCCTCCGCCGAGACAGTGAACCCGGGTCCGCCCAGATCCAGTTGGGTGCTGATGCGATTGGCCGCGAGGTTCGGCATGCTCCCCACCACCCCCTCCGCCGTCATCGCCGGGGCGAACGCGTCCCGCGCCCGGTCCGCCGGCACGGCGCCTGCCTGCCCCGCCTCCTCCAGCCAGTGCGGCACCCGCCACCGGGCCCCCGCACGCGCCACCTCCGGATCCACCCCCATGCCGATGACCACCATGGTCCGTTCACGGGGAAGCGCCACCGCCCGCACCGCCTCCCGGGCGGCCTCCAGGACCAGAAGCTGATGGCGTACGGTCCGCTCCAGGGACACCGGCGGGAAGCACAGGTCCTTGAGTGCTACCGCGAACTCCTGCGCGGGGCCTCGCCGTTCGCCGCCCAGGACGGCCCGGCGCAGATCCTCCGCGGACGTCCCGTCACCCACCCGGGCGCCGACCGCGACGATGGCCACCGGTGCCCGACGCTCCGGAGCGTCCGGCGACTTCCGCGCCGGCCGCGGCACGGCGGCCCGGCGCACCTCGTCGGGATGGTCCACGACGACGTGGGCGTTGGTCCCGCCGAAGCCGAACGCACTCACCGCCGCCCGGCGAGGCCCCGTCCACTGCTCCGGCTCCGTCAGCACCCGCAACGGTGTGCCCGCCAGCGCGTCCAGCGGCCGTCGTACACCCGGTGTCGCCGGACGCACCCCCGCCTGCAGCGCGCCGAGCACCTTCAGCAGCCCGGACATGCCCGCCGAGGCCAGCAGATGCCCGATGTTCGACTTCACCGAGCCGATGGGCGTGTCCGCCGCGCCCGCGAAGACCCGGGCCATGGCCCGTGCCTCGACGGCGTCACCGACAGGTGTTCCCGTCGCATGGCACTCGACCAGCGCCACCGACTCGGGCGCGACGCCCGCCCTCGCGTACGCCAGACGCATGGCCCGTACCTGTCCCGCCTCCGACGGGCTGATCAGCCCGGCGCCGCGCCCGTCGTTGGAGAGCCCCGCGCCCCGGATCACGCCGAGCACCGGAAGCCCGGCCTCCACGGCGTCCGGCAGCCGCATGAGCGCGACGAACCCGGCACCCTCGCCGTGCACCAGCCCGTCCGCGTCCCGTTGGAACGGACGGCTTCGCCCCGTCCGGCTGGTCGCGGACAGGGCGCAGAACCCCACGTGGAGATAGAGCGGGTCGGGCCGGCTGACCGCACCGGCCACCATGAGGTCGGCGGTGCCGTCGTGCAGCCGGTCGCACGCCAGCTTCACCGCGTACAGGGAGGAGGCGCAGGCCGCGTCGAGGGACCACGCCCCGGCCCCGAGCCCGAGCGCCCGGGCCGCGAGCGCCGCCGGCAGTCCGGAGGAGAAGCGGTTGCGGGCATCGGGACGCGCACGGCGCCCGCCCCGGAGCATGGCGTCGCGGAGCGATGGGCGCTGTTCCGACAGCCATACGTGTTCGGCGAAGGCGGCCCCGGCCTGTGTCGGGTACGACAGATTGCCCAGCACCAGACCACCGCGCGGCAACGGCCCCGGCCGGCCCGCCTCGGCGAGGGCCTGCCGGGCGCCGTACAGGACCCAGTGGAACAGCGGGTCCAGCGCACCGATCCGCTCGGGTCCGATCGCGAAACCGCTGGGGTCGAAGACGGACTCGAACCCCTCGACGTAGCCGCCGGTCTCCGTCCAGGTGCGGTCGACATGGTCGTCCACCGAGCCCATGACCCGATGGCGCGGGACCCTCCAACGGCCGGCCGGAGCGGCCGACAGGCTGGTGCGGCCGGCGGCGATGTCCGCCCAGAACGCGTCGGGGTCCAGGGCACCGGGCAGCACACAGCCCCGGCCGACGACGGCGATCGGTTCGAAATCCATACGGATGCTCACTTCAGCGGCGGGGAGGCGGAGACCGGGGGCCGGTGGTGTCAGGAGGGGCGGCGGACGAGTTCCACGCCGGTCAGCTCCAGCAGGACACCCCCGTCGGCGTCGATCAGGGCCGCGTCGCACCGCGCGCCCGTGGCATGCGTCTTCCGGCCCCGCACCACACACCGCACCTCGCCGTCCACCGGGCCGCGCCGGTGCACACGGCACTCGGCCACCGCCATCGGCAGCGTCTCCGCCCCCAGGGCCACCTCGGCCCACAGCAGAGCGAGTTGGAGGGCGCCGTCCACCGCGGCGGCGTCCAGAGCCCCATGGGGACCTGCCCAGCCCAGACCGCGGACACCCGCGACGACCGCGTAGGCGCCGTCCTCCGAGACACCGCGCACCGCGCGCAGGGCATGGAACCGGGGGCCGTGGAAGAGGGCCGTCCCCTCGTACGGGCCGGCCGGGCCGAGCGGCTTCAAGGACTCGGGTGCCGCCCAGGCGCCCGCGGCCGGCCTCCCGCCCCCGGTGTCCAGGACCGCCCGGAAGTACGCCGGACCGGCCTCGCCCCGTAGCTCGGCCTCGAGCCCGGACGGCGCACCGGGCGCGCCCCGGCTGCCGAGCAGGGTGAGCCGGTGGCCCCCACCCGCCAGGTCGGGCAGGGCGCACGTCCGGTACACGCGCAATTCCCGCACGACGAGTGGACCGGGGGCCGGGAGCCATGCCGCGCCGGCACCCGCGAACCAGTTCAGGGCCATCGCCACGGGCAGCACCGGCACATCGGCGGGCGCGTGGTCCGCCAGCTGCGGCAGCGAGTCCGCGCGGACGAGGACCTGCGCCCTGGACGGGCCGCCGGCCGGTGCGACGGCCGCCGGGTCGTCCCCGGCCACCAGCACGACCCTGGGCTCACCGGCCGGGCCGGCCACCTCGGCCGTGAAGGCGGCGGCGCCCGGCGCCAGGGGAATGAGCGGCACCCCGGACCGGCGGAAGTGCGCCGCGAGGGACGGGGTGACCATCCCGCCCTGCCAAGGCCCCCAGGCCACGCAGCGCACCAGGCAGTCGGGGCGGCGGGCCTGCTCTGCCGACGCCACCTGGTGCAGGATCTCGTTGGCCATCGCGTAGTCGCACTGCCCCGGATTGCCGAACACGGCGGCCACCGAGGAGAACAGGACGATCGTGTCCAGGGGATCGTCGGCCGTCGCCGCCAGCAGGGCCCGCAGACCGTCCACCTTGGTGGACATCACCAGCTCGGCCTGCTCGTCGCTCTTGTCGGCGATCCGCTTGTCGGCCAGCACCCCCGCACCGTGCACGAGACCGGTGACCGGACCCCACGTGTCACGGACCTCGCGCAGGGCCGCGGCCAGGGCATCCCCGTCACGGGTGTCCACCTGGACGTACCGCACGGGGGAACCGGCCGCCTCCAGGGCCGCCAGTGTCGCCCGCACCTCGCGTGCGGCAAGAATCTCCCGCGCCCGGGCCGCGATCCGCGCGGGCGGTGCGCCCGCCCCGGCCCCATCGGCACGTCGGGCCAGCAGGCTGGTGAGCGCTTCCTCGTCGGTCGCCGCGCCGAGCCCGTCGGGCTCGGCGTCCGGATCGGTCCTGCCCAGCAGCGCGATCCTCGGACGGTGGGCCCTGGCCAGGTCCCGCAGGGCGGCGGCAGTGACCCCCCGGGCGCCGCCGGTGGCCACGATCACCGACGCGGAGGTGATCCGGACGCCGCCGGAGGGGGCGGCCGGGGCGGGCAGCAGGCGCGGGACGTGCCGTGAGCCGTCGGCCCGGAGACCGGTCTCCGGGTCGGCTCCGCCGTCGAGCAATTCCCGTACGACCGCCTCGGCGACCGCTTCGTCGTCCCGGCCGCCCCGCTCGCAGTCGATGACCCTGCACGACCCGTCCGGCCACTCCTTCGCCGCTGTCCTGACCAGTCCGGCGACCCCGCCGAGCCAGGCACGTTCGCCGCTGCGGCCGCCGAGGCCGAAGTCGCCTCCGGTGTCCTGCACGGCCACGAACAAGGCGTCGCCCTCGGCCGCCCGCGCCGCCACCGTGCGTGCCGCACGGAGCGCCGAACGGTGGACCTCCCTCGCCTCGTCCGGTGCACCCGCCGCGGTGAGCGCGCCGAGATGGACGACGGCCCGCGCGCCCGACGGAACCTCGGCCATGGCGGTGGCGTCCACGCCCCGCTCCACCAGCTTCCGGGCGACGAGACCGGTCAGCCCGCACCCGTCCGGACCCTCGCCGGTGACCACGACCGGCCCGTCCAGCAGCCCCGCCGTCGCCAGGCCGGACGCAGGGGTCTCCACCAGGTGCGGCACGAGCCGCGTCAGAGTCACGTCCTCGCCGGAGCGGGCGTCGGGGACGGGAAACCCGGCATCCTCCGGAGCGCCGGCTTCCGCGACGGCGGCGGGCGCCTCCACGGGCGTGGGGCCCGTGACGAGCGCGTCGACGATCTCGCGCAGGGTGCGGAGCCGGCCCAGGCGTCCGACGTCCCCGGACGCCAGGTCGCCCACTTCGCGGCGGACGGCCGACAGGATCTCGACGCGCTTGATGGAGTCGACGCCCAGATCCGCCTCCAACTCCATGTCCACGTCGAGCATCTCGGCCGGGTAGCCGGTGAGCCGGGCCACCACCGACAGAAGGACGTCCCGCAGTTCCGAGGGCGAGAGGGACCGCGGCCCGGCGTCATCGGCCGGATCGGAAGCCAGTCCCGCGGCCGGCGCCGGAGCGGCTGGGGCGGGCTCGGGCACCGGGGCGACGGCGGCCGGTGGGGCGGGTGCGAACGCGGGAGCCGGCACCGGCACCGGGGCGGGCGCCGCAGGGCGGGGGAGCGGCAGCGGTGCCGTGGGAGCCGGAAGGACGGGCGCGTCCCCGGCGAGCGGCACGCCGAGCATCGCGGACATGCTCGTCTCGGTCATCCGGAGAAACGCCAGGTGGCTGTCGACCAGCATGCGCTGACAGGCCACGTGGGCCTCCGCCGTCTGCCGGTGCATCTGGTCCAAGGCCGCGTACAGATCCGGGCCCAGGGGGCCCGGGGTCTCGGGCGCGGCGGCGGAGACCGGGGCGCCGACAGCACCCGCGGTCTGCGTGGGCACGGGGGAGGTGAGGTGCGCGGGCATGGGGGCCGCCTGGATCTCGGGCTCGGGTACGTGCGGGGGACGCGGCCGGGGCGCCGGCTCACCGAGCGGTCCGGCGGCCGCGGCACGGGGCGGGGGGAGCTGACCGTGGTTGGCTCCGCTGATCTTCACCGTCATTCGGGGCTCGCGCTCCTTCGCTGAGGTCTCGGGCGAGTCGTAGGGCGCCCAGAGAGCGCCGAGGTCGAGGGGCACACCGCGCACGGACAGCTCGCCGAGTGCCGCGTGCAGGCCGCCGGTTCCGTTCCGGCCGGGCCCGTCCAGGGAGACGGCGGTGTGCGGCCGGTCGCCGAGGGTCTGTCCGGCCAGAACGGTCAGCGCGTTGCCCGGGCCGATCTCGACGAACGTGCGCACCCCGCTCGCGTACATGGCCTCGATCTGGTCCTGGAAGAGCACCGGTGAGGCGAGGTGGCCGGCGATCCGACGGCGCACCTCCTCCGGATCCGTGGGGTACGGTGCCGCGTCCGCGTTGCCGTAGACCTCGATCCCGGGCGCCCGCAGCGGCACCGACCGCAGGTACGCGGCCAGCGGCTCCGCGGCCGGGGCGACGACCGGACTGTGGAAGGCGGTCGACGTGGCCAGCCGCCGGGTGGCCACACCTTCGGCGGCGAACGCCTCCCCGGCGCGTGCGACAGCGTCCGCCGAGCCCGAAAGGACCACCTGGCGAGGCGCGTTGTGATTCGCGGGCCAGACATCCCCGAACGCCCCTCCGGCCAGCACCCGCGCGACATGGTCGCGGTCCGTCGCCACGGCCAGCATCGCCCCCGGCACGCCCGCCGCATCCCGCATCAGCTCGCCACGGCGCCGGGCGAGGCCCAGCAGTGCCCCGGCGTCCAGCACGCCCGCGCGGTGCAGCGCCGTCAGCTCACCGAAGCTGTGCCCCGCCACACAGTCCGGGCGCAGCCCCAGCTCCCGCACCACCTCCAGCAGCGCCAGCGCGTGCACCGCCAGCGCCGGCTGCGCCCACTCGGTGGCGTCCAGCAGCGCCTGCCGGGCCGCGCGCTCCTCGTCGCCGAAGGCGGGTGGCGGGAACACCACACGGTGCAGAGGCTGTCCGTCGAAGGCGGTGCCCCCCAGGCGGTCCCACACGGCCTGTGCCGCGGGGACCAGCATGGCCGCGCCGGCACCCATCCCCACGTACTGCGAACCCTGCCCGGAGAACAGGAAACCGATACGTCCGGGAGCCGGCTCCCCGCACGCGTACCGGGCGCCGAACGGTGTGGCGAACGCCGTGCCGGGGCGCTGCCCGATCAGCGCGAGGGCGCGGTCGTACTTCTCCCGCAGCTCCTCCCCGTCGGAGGCCACGATCGCCAGGCGCACCGGGGCGGCGCGGTCGAAGGACGCCTGGCTCTCCCGGGCCAGTGCCGCGAGCGGTCGGCCCCCGTCCGCCGGCGGAGGCACCAGCTTGCCGGGGGAGTCCCCGCTGAACAGGACGAGCTCGCTCGGCGTCGAGCGGTGGCGCGGCACCGGCCGGGCCCTGCCGCCCGAAGGCACGTACTCCTCCAGCGTGACGTGGAAGTTGCTGCCGCCGAACCCGAAGCTGGAGACCGAGGCCCGGCGGGGATGGCCCGGAGGCCGTACCCACGGACGCGTCTCGGTGTTCACGTAGAACGGACCGTCGGGCCGGGCCGCCTCCGGGTTCGGCCGCTCGACCTTCACCGTCGGCGGCAGTACCTGGTGGCGCAGGGCCATGACCGCCTTCAGCAGCCCCGCCGCACCCGCCGCACACTTGGTGTGGCCGATCTGGGACTTGACCGAGCCGATCGCGCACCACTGCCCGTCCGGCCGCCGCGATGCCCCGAACACCTCGTTCAGAGCCGTGAGTTCGGCCGTGTCCCCGGCCTTGGTCCCGGTGCCGTGCGCCTCGACGAGTTCCACCGTCTCCGGTCCGTAACCCGCCTCCTCGTAGGCGCGCCGCAGGGCCCGTGCCTGGCCCTCGGGCAGCGGTGCGTAGATCGCGGTGCCGCGGCCGTCGGACGAGGTGCCGATGCCGCGGATCACGGCGTGGACGCGGTCGCCGTCCCGCTCCGCGTCCGACAGCCGTTTCAGGGCGTACATGACGACGGCCTCGCCCAGCATCGTCCCGTCAGCCGCCGCGGAGAACGGCCGGCAGTCCCCGCTGGGGGACAGCGCCGGCGTCTTGGAGAAGCACAGGAACATGCCGACGTCGTTGCCCGTGTCCACACCCCCGCTGATCACCAGGTCCGCCCGGCCGAGGGCCAGTTCGCCGACTGCCGTCGACAGGGCTGCCAGCGAGCTGGCACAGGCCGCGTCGGTGGTGTGGTTGATGCCGTGCAGATCGAACCGGTTGGCGATCCGGCCCGCGACGACGTTGCCCAGCAACCCTGGGAACGTCGACTCGCGCCACGGCGCGAACCGGGCCGAGATCCGGTCGCACACCGCCCGCGCATCGGCCTCCGGGAACCCGCTCTCGCGGAGAGCGGCGAGCCACACCGGGCGGTGCGTCCGCCCGTACATGTGCGGAAGCAGTTCCAGGGCCGCCGCGCCGAGGACCACACCGGTCCGGTCCGGGTCCACCCGCTCCCTGCCCCCGGCGTCCGCCAGCACCTGGTCGGCGACCATCAGGGCGAGCAGCTGGGAGCTGTCCGTCGACGACAGGACAGCAGGGGGGATGCCGTACGCCAGCGGGTCGAAGCCGACCTCCGGCAGGAAGGCGCCCCGGCGGGCGTACGTCCGGTCGGGGGCCGCCGGGTCCGGGTCGTAATGGTCCTCGACCCGCCAGCGGGACGCGGGCACTTCCGTGATCAGGTCCCGCCCGCCGGTCACGAGCCGCCAGTAACCGGCCGCGTCCGTCGCACCGGGCACCAGGGCGCCCACCCCCACCACGGCGACGGGGTCGCGGCTGAGCGCGGAGGCACGCACATGATCTCCTCGGGGAGCGGGCCGAGGGACGCCCGGGCCGCTCATGCCGCCCCGCACGGAACGTACGTGAACGCCTCTGGCGGCAACGGGATGCCATGAGTGCGCAGTTGATGGGCACGGGTCAGTACCGCGGCACCCTCGAGCAGGTGGAGAGCGATCCCGACCACGGTCCGGTTCGCGGGATCGGCCAGCGGTGTGCCCGCGACCCACCGGTTGAAGGACCCCATCGAAGGCCCGCACCAGATCTGGTAGTCCGCACGCCGTGACGGCTGCCCTTCGATCGCCCAGCGACTCGAACTGCCCAGGTACCAACGGAAGACCAGCGCCATCCGGTGCTTCGGATCCGCCTCCGCGCGCGCGATCTCGGAGGGATCGCGCTGCTCCCAGAACGACCGCGTGCGCTGCCAGGTCTCGTCGAACGACGCGCCCAGCACATCTCGTTCGAGCGTGGTCCGCAGAGCGGGCGGGACCTCCTCCAGCGAGCCGTGCGCCCGGTACGCCGCGTGGAGCCGGCCGGCCCGCTGGGCGAACATCGTCCCCCGCGACAGCACTTGCAGCTTCACGCCCAGCTCGAACATGTCGGCCGCCGGTGCCATCGCCACGTCGGCGATGTCCGCCTCGCACAGCATGGCCTTGGCCTCCGGACACAGACCGGCCTCGACAGCGGTCTGGTTCACCGACCCCACCACCACGTAGGACGCGCCGAGGGCGAAGGCGGCGGCCACCGCGTCGGGTGTGCCGAGGCCGCCCGCCGCGCCGATCCGGACGGGCCTGCGATAGCCGTTCCGCAGGCAGACCGCGTCGCGCAGCGCCGCGATCCTCGGCAGCAGAACCGACAGCGGCCGGTTGTCGGTGTGCCCGCCGCTGTCCGCCTCCACGGTGATGTCCTCGGCGACCGGCACGCACGCCGCCAGCTCCGCCTCCTCCCGCGTCAGCCTGCCCTGGGCCACGAGCGGCTCCAGCAACCCGGTGGGGGCGGGGGAGAGGAACCTCTCCGCCACCTCCGGCCGCGAGACCTTCGCGAACATCCGCGTACGCCGGACGACCGTCCCATCGGCGCCCCGGCGCAGCCCCCGCGCCGCACACCACACGACGGCCGGCGTCAGCTCCATGTACGCCGACGCGGAGACCACGGGGACACCGCGGCGCACCAGGAGTTCGGCGACGCGCTGCTCCAGTTCCGGCTCGGCCGGTGAGTGGATGAGGTTGACGCCCCAGTTCCGCGACGTACCCAGTTCACGGACGAGCGTGTCGACCGCCCGTGCCACCTCCGCGTACGCCAGGCCGCCCGCGCCGAAGAAGCCCAGCATCTCCGCCCGTGCCATCTCCGCCACCATGTCCGTGGTCGCGATCCCGTTCGCCATCTCGCCGGCGACATAGGGGAACCGGACGCCGTGCGCCTCGCAGAACGTACGGCCGCCGAGCCATTCCGGATACAGCGGCGGCAGTGTCCCGAGTACCCGGTCCGGAGGCACGGGACCGAGCGCGAGCCCCCGCTCACGGCCGTCAGGGCCGCAGACCAGATGGACGGGCTCACGGATGCGCCGGGCGCAGGCGGCGATCCCGTCGGGGGAGAAGACCTCCCGGGCCACCACGGGGGAGCCGGAAGCTGCGAGGACGGACACGGGGATGCTCCAACGGAACGAGGAGGAGGGGAACGGCAACAGCTGGACGCGGCAGGTCAGGCGCAGCGAACGGAGCGCGGGGCCGCCGCTCCGCCCGGCGGCCCGGGCACCGTCCGGGCGCGCGGGGCCAGGCCGGCCCACAGGTAGTCGGCCCCCACCGGGGCGGACGCGGCCGAGGCGCCCAGCAGTGCTCTGACCCGGGTGTCGTCGAACCGCCGCCGGTGCGCGAGGTAGGCGGTCATGCCCGGGTAGAAGTCCAGCAGTGCCTCCAGGGCCGTCGGCGCGCCCGGACGGGTGGACACCAGCTCCACCGCGAGCGGGACGAGCCGCTCCAGCACGTCCACGACCGTCGTCACGGGGACGTCGCGGTCGTGGACGACGTGGTACGTGTCAACCCCGGTCGAAGGGGCCCGGACGGCCAGCCGCACCATGACGTCGGCCGCGTGCTCCACCTGGAGGAGGTTGAGCCGGCCGTGCGGGTGCCCGACCATCCGAACGCGCGGCCGGACGTCCGGGGCGCCGGCCCGCCGCCCCCCGGGGCCGGAGGCGTCTCGCGCCTCCCGCAGGATCCGTTCGATGACCTGGAGCGGGTGCGAAGGCAGCTCGGGATGCGGTGGCAGGTCGGTGACCAGGATGCTCGGCCGCAGGACCACGACCGGCCGGCCGTGCTTCCGCGACCACTCGTGCACCAGCAACTCGGCCTCGTACTTGGAGTGTTCGTAGGCGTTCTCGAAGCCGAAGGCGTCGTCCAGCTCGTCCTCGTACGCCACCCCCTCGCGCCGGGCACCGGCCACGAACGCGGTACTGACGTGGTGCACACGGGGCCTGAGCCGGCCGGCCGCGGCCAGCTCCAGGACGTGCCGCGTCCCTTCGACGTTGGTCCGGCGCAGCTCCGGGAGGTCCGCTTCCAGGTTGATGCTCCCCGCGCTGTGCCAGAGCGCGCCGATCGTGTCGGCCAGCTCGTGGAACTCCCGCTCCGACAGCCCCAGCCGGGGCCGCGCCAGGTCGGTCTCCACCACCCGCAGCCGCTCGGGGAGCGCGTCGGTGAACGCCGGGGCGGAGCCGGTCAGTTCGAAGAACCGGACGATGCGGTGCAGAGCGTCCCCCGAGCCGGCGTGCGCGAGAACCGTCACCGACCGGTGCGTGTCGAGCAGACGACGCAGCAGACGCAGGCCGAGGAATCCGGTGGCGCCGGTGAGGGCAACGTGCACGGCCATGGCTCCAAGGGCTACGGAAGGGACAGCCCGCGCCCGCCGCGTACGGCGGAGCACGGGACGGTGCGGCGACCGGGAACGGCGTGCCGCCACTCCGGGCGACGCCGGCCTCGCCGTCGGCTCCACGGCCCTCCCCGAGCACGTTGATCGTCGACGCACGGCACACCATGGCAGACGGCGGGCGAAGCGGAAGACCTCGATCCGGGCGGCTCACCCGAACGAAGTACACCCCGCCGTCGCGGGCCGCGCCCGTCAGCGCGGGGGCCGTGGACCGCCGGCGCCGAGGCGCGGCCCTGTGCGCACACTCGTGCGCGTCCACGGCACTCGCGGGGGAGTGCGCGCCCGCCGCGCGTCCCTCCTTCGGGGGAACGTGCGGGCCGCCCCGGAGGAGACCGCGGGCCAGGTCCCGGAGCGCCGGCCGGCGGGAGCTGTCGGCGAGCGGCGCAGGAGCGACAGGGCAGTCGGGCCGTCGCCGCCGTACGCGCGAGGCCCGCGGCCGGCCGGTGCGCTCCGCCGGGGAGGCCCGGGGCCGGCGCCGGCGGTGGTACGGACCCGCGTGGCCGGTGGCCATCCTGGGCTGCGCGGCGGGCACGCGCCGCCTTCCTCCGCCGCGCGCCGTGCTCGCCGCCCGGCACCCCGTCCCGGCGCACGTCAGCGCGCGGGCCCGTCACGATGGAGTCCACACCCATGTTCGTTCCCTGCCGGTCCGCCTCGCAGGCGGAGTCATCGCCGTCCACCACGCCCCTGCCGCCGGCCCGGCCCGCACCCTCCGCCGGCCATTCCGGCGAGACGCCTCCGGCAGCCCCGCCCGAGCGTCCCTCCGCCCCCGCACACCTGCGCGTCCATCCCGTGGACCGCGCCTTCCTCGACCTGGAACGGACGCGCCCCGACGTCCGCTGGGACACCGGTGGCATCGCCTACCTGAGCGGCCCGCCCCCCGCGCTCGCGGACCTCCGCGCCTACGTCGCGTACTGCCTGCGCGGCGTACCCCTGATGACGAGCCGGGTGACGGGCGGCCGGCGGCCGCGCTGGCAGCCGGACGAGGACTTCGCCGTGGACCACCATGTCCACGAGTCCGTCGCCGACGGGCCCGCCGGGTGGGACGCCGCCCTGCACGCCGCGCTCAACGCCCCCTTCGCCCCCGGCGCCTACTGGGGGATCTGGCTGGTCCACGGTCACGCCGACGACACCTACGCCGTGTGCTACCGCCTCCGCCACGCCTGCCAGGACGGTTCGGCGGCGGCCATGGCCTTCCGGGCACTGCTCGGCGAGGGAGAACCGTCGGGCCGCCCCGTCCCGGCACCGGGCCGCCGCTCCGCCGTGCCCGGCAGGGTGGCAACGGCCCTCCGGCTCGCGGCGGCCTTCGCGGCCGGCACGCTCGTACGCCGGTACCGCCCGGTCGCCGGGTTCGCGCCGACCGGGGAGCGGCGGCTGTACCGGGGACGTGTGCCGGCGGACACCCTGCGCGGCATCGGCGCCGCCGTGGGCGGCTCGGCGCACGACGCGCATCTCGCCGCGCTCGCCGGAGCGCTGACGGCCTGGTCCGGGAAGGCGCGCATCCCCCTGCCGCGGGCCACGGCGGTGCTCCCGGTCGACGCACGGCGCCCCGACGAGGAGCAGGCCTGGGGGAACCGCTGCTTCGCCCTGCCGCTCGAACTGCCCGTCCACATCGCACCGGCGCACCCGGGCGCGGCCCGGCTGCGGCTGGACCACGTCACGGCGGCGACGCGGAAACTGCGAGGCGCCACGTGGCGGCAGGCGATCGTAGACCTGGTCCGCCACATGCCGGCCCGCCCCACCGCGTGGTACATGCGCCGGGTGCTCTCCCCACGCGTCACCAACGTCATGGCCACCTCGATGCCACTCGCCCACCGGGGCAGCCTGGGTGAGACTCAGGTCACGGGGACCGCCCTGCTGCCGCTCGTCGTGCCCGGGCACCTTTTCGCCGTCGGGCTCTCGTTCTTCGGCGAGTGGGCCGAGGTCTCCGTCATCGTCGACAGCGGCCTGGACCTGGGCGGGGAGCTGCCGGACCTGTGGGAACGGGCCGTGGCGGAACTGGCGGAGACAGTGGCGCCGCGCTGAGCGCCCGCGCCCCTCACACGCCCGCCGGGCGGGCGCCGCGAGCGCGGCGCCGGCCTGCCCGGAGCTCCCGGCGGAGGACCTTCCGGTAGGCGCGGACGTCGATCTCGATGCCGTGGCGGTAGGTGGGCGCGTAGGCACCGGCATCGCGACGGCGCTCGCGACGGATCGCCCGGGCCATCCGCTCCGGCGCGGGGAGCGCGACCGTGCCCTCGATCAGATCGGCGATCCACTGCGCCTGGGGCTCGAGCAACGGGAAGGCCGCACCGGCCGGTTGGGCGAGCCCCATGAAGTAGAGCCCGGGCAGCCCGGGCGGAACCGTGCGCAGGTAGAGGTCGGTACGCCCGTCCGGGGCGGAGAAGACGGACGGGCTCAGGAACGGGAAGGAGAGGGAGTAGCCGGTCGCGTACACGACCGCGTCCACGGTCTCTCGACTGCCATCGGTGAACGCCGCCGAGTCCCGGCCGAACGAGCTGACGCCCGGCTTGGGCGTGACCGCGCCACGGGCGAGCTGCACCAGGAGCTCGTCCGACGACGAAGGGTGCGTGACGAGCGGCCCGCGGGACGGCCGGGGGAGCCCGTACCGCTCCGGGGCGCCCCTGCTCAGCCGCAGGAGCAGCGACATCGCCGGACCCTTGACGAAGCGTGGCAGTGCGGCCGGCGGACTGACGGCCCAGTGGTCCGCCGGGCGGCCGAGCAGCATCTTGGGGAACACATGGACCGGGTCACGGGCCGACAGGTAGGTCCGCGCGGCCGTCCGGGAGATCTCCGCGGTGATCTCGCACGCGGAGTTGCCCATGCCGACGACCAGCACCCGCAGGCCGGCGTACGGCCCGGGAGTGCGGTACGCGTGCGAATGCACGGACGACCCTTCGAAGTGCTCGGCGCCCGGGACGGCGGGGTCGGGAAGACGCGGGTCCCAGTGGTGGCCGTTGGCCACCACCACCTCGGTGTACCGCCGGGCGGTCCCGGCGCCCGTGTCCCCGCGCCTCCGATGGACGACTTCCCAGCCGCCGCCGTCCAGGGGACGTACGGACGTCACCTCGGTGCCGAACGCGATGTGCCGGTGCAGACCGGACGAGGCCGCGTACTCCTCGAGGTAGGCGAGTACCTGGCTGTGATGGGGGAAGACCGGCCCGTCCGCGGGCATGGCCAGCGAGGAGAACGACATGCTCTCCTTCGAGATGTTGGCGTGCAGCGACGCGTACACCCCCGACATGCCGTTGTCGTTCCCGTAGCGCCAGAGGCCGCCGATGTGCGACCCGGCCTCGTAGCAGTCGAACGGGATGCCGCGCGAGGCGAGGACCTTGCCCGCCGCGAGCCCCGATGGACCCGCCCCGATGACGCACGTTCTCCGCATGGCCGCCCGACCTCTCCTGCACCGGGCCGCAGCCCCGGTGCGCCCGTGTTCCGTACGCGGCGCGGCAGACAGCCGCCCGGGCCCGGCGCGGGCTCCGGCCCGGGTCCGGGTTCCGTCACGCTAGCCGTCCGCGTCCGCTCCGGGCCGGTCGGCGGTGGCGAATCCGCCGCACGCGTGGTCGGGGCCGCATCGGGTTGACGCCTGTGCGAACGGTGCGCCGAGAGCAGCGTTTCCGGGACGCCACACGGTCGTTGGGCACGGGCGGAGGGTCCGCGGCCGGCCGGGAGCCGCGTCCGCCGCAGCGGCGGGCGGGCACCCCGGGAAGCCCAGTCACGACGGAGCAGCGCGATGGATGTCACCGATGTGCACCACTCCTACCGGCGGCACGCCGTCCTACGGGGCGCCGGTCTCCGCCTGAGACCGGGCATCCTCGCCGGGATCGTGGGGGAGAACGGGGCCGGCAAGTCGACCCTGCTCAAGATCCTCGCCGGTGAACTCCGTCCCGACCGGGGTACGGTGCGGCACAGCGGCAGATTCGGCTACTGCCCGCAGGCCGTCGTGCTGGACGACTCGTTCACCGTCCGGCAGCACCTCGACTTCTTCCGGCACGCGTTCGGTCTCCGGGACCTCCGAAGGGCTCGCGAGGTGATGGAGATCCTCGCCTTCACCGAATACCTCGACCAACGGGCGGGACTCCTCAGCGGAGGCTCCCGCCAGAAGCTGAACCTGACGCTGGCACTGATGCACGATCCGGACGTCCTGCTGCTGGACGAGCCCTACCAGGGGTTCGACTGGGAGACCTATCTGCGCTTCTGGGAACTGGCGACGAGCCTGCGTGACGCCGGACGCTCGGTGCTGGTCGTCTCGCACCTGGCGTACGACATCGGCCGGCTGGACGTGCTGTGGCGGCTGGAGGGCGGGCGCCTGCACCGCCAGGACACGCGTACGGAGGCGACGGCGTGAGGCGGCACTGGTCCCTGTTCCTCACGGCGTCCCGCTACGCGCTGATCGGCCATGCCCGCAACCGGTTCGCGATGCTGCTCGTGGTCGTGTACATCCCCGTGTGGATCGGCCTGGCCTACGTGGCCATCCCCAGCCGGGCGGCGCCGTTCCGGCTCCGGGCCACCGGCGAGATGCTGTCCCCGCCGGGCAACCACCTCACCCAGATCACCGGCGCGCTCAACGCGGTCACCCTGATCGCCGGTTTCATGATGTTCGCGGCGACCTTCACCGGAGGAGCCTTCGACCGACGGCTGGCCATGGCGGGATACCCCCGGTATCACCTCGTCCTCGCCAAACTCACCGCGCTCACCCTCGTCTGTACGGCCGTCGCCGCCTACGCCACGGTGGCGGCGGGCTTCGCCTGGACCCCGCGGCAGCCCTTCGCGCTGGCGGCCGGGCTGTTCCTCGCCGCCCTGACCTACGGCGCCCTGGGAGTGGTGTTCGGATCGGTACTCCGCCGCGAGGTGGAGGGGATGTTCGCCATCCTCATGATCAGCATTCTCGATGTCGCCCTGCAGAACCCGCTCTCCAGCTCCGGCTCGGACAGCCCGGTCGTACGGTTCCTGCCGACCTACGGCTCCGTGCAGGCAAGCATGTCCGCGGCCTTCTCCGACGCCCCGGCAGGCGAAGGGCTCGCGATCCAGCTCCTCTGGCTCACCGGCGCCGCGTGCGCCGGACTGCTGGTCTTCCGCAGACGCACCCGCGACGCGCTGCCGCGACGGGTGACGGCGGGGGTACCGGCACCCGCCCGGTCCCGGGAGGCGGCCGGTGAAGGGCCCGCCCGCCCACGACAGCCGTGACCTGCGGATGCCGGTGATCGTTCTGAAGCCGTCGGGTGCTCACCGGCACCGGCGACGAGACCCCTTTCGCGCAAGGAGTACCACGCCCATGAACCTCTCGCATACTGCCAGGAGCGCTGTGCTCACCGCGCTCCTGTCCGCGACCGCGTTGGCCGTCCCGGCGGCCCCGGCGCAGGCGGCGCCGCTGCCCCCCGCGTGTCAGGAGGCACTGCTGGAGACCCTCGACAAGTTCCCCGTCGTCGACTTCACGGTCCCGGACAAGGCCAAGAACACCATGCTCGCCGAGGTCCTGGGGCTGAGCGAGGCCGACCAGCAGGTGTTCACCGAGCAGGCGTGCGCGGCCTGGAACAACTGGGCGAGCGCCAACGGCCAGGCCGTGGCCGCGGACCTGGACACGCGCTACCGGGACGCGGCGGGGCCCGTGTGCAACAAGTTCGCCAAGTCGTCCCTGGCGACGATCAAGAAGTACGCCCCGAAGGTGCCCGCCGAGACGCGCGACCTGGAGAAGCTGGCCAAGCGGATCTGGACGGACTCCATGGAGAAGCTCGCGGCGAACGCCACCAACGCCGACTGCCGTAACGCCTACACCGCGGCGAAGGCCGGCTGGTAGCGGATCCCGCGGACCGCGCCGCGCCCTGCCGGTGAGCAGCCGGTGGGCCGCGGCGTGCCGGTCAGCAGGCGGCAGCCTCCTCGACCGTGGCCCGGACGTGCAGGACCGCGTCGAGGCCGGTGATCCGCAGCAGGCGCTGGAGGTGAGGCGGGGGCGCGGCCACCCGCAGGGTGCCCGCCCGGTGGGTGAGGATCAGCAGGTTCAGGACCGACGAATCCGCGAAGGTGATTCCCGACGCGTCCAGAACGACCTTCGGATGCGTCCAGGCCGCTGTGGTCAGAGCCTCCTCCAGCCGTGCGATCGACTGCGCGTCGCAGGAGCCATGAGCCGTGACCACTCGTACGCCGTCTCGTGTGTGCTGCGTCACCATGGCTTGCACCGGGCCCGCCGAGAGCGCACCGCTTGTGCCGGCGCCGCACGCGCGTGCTGCCGGGACCACTTCGCCGTACGACACCCCGAGCCTCCTGTGACTCTCACCATGTCAGTGAATACACGAAAAGTATGTCATGTAGTTGAGGACGGGCAAGGGGTCGCGATTAGATGGACGACATGCATGGAGTGCCCGAATCCCACACCGGATGGACGTTCATCACCAACCACGCGCGCGTACTGGCGACCATCGCCGAGGATCCGACCGTCCGGATCCGTGACATCGCCGCCCGCTGCCGGCTCACGGAGCGCGCGGTCCAGCGGATCATCGCCGACCTCGAACAGGCCGGATACCTCTCCCATACGCGGGAGGGCCGCGCTAACACGTACCGCATCGAACCGGACAAGGTGCTGCGCCACCCCGCGGAAGCCGGCCTGTCCGTGGCCTCGCTGCTCACCCTCCTCGTCCAGGACGAGACGGACCGCAGCAGGGAGCCGGTGAAGACGCCGTGAAAGTCGCGTATCGGACACGTGTCCGGACGGTAGAGATGTGACGCTGTGTCACCTTGGCGGGGAGTGAGCCGATTGCCATCGAGGACCGGCCTGCGTGATAGTTGCCGCAAGGCAATGCTTGTCCGTCCAGTTGGAAGGTGGTGCGGCCCGCCGCAGGCGGGTCCCCCCTCATGGCTCCTCCCCAGGGAACTCCCGTTACGAAAACCGACGAAAGTCCGGCATCCGGCGCCTGGTCCACGGCCCCGTACCCGGTGATACAGAGCGGTGCGAACGGCGTGCTGACCGGGCTGAACCCCGCGGCCTCCCGGCTCCTCCCGGACGCGCGTCCGGGCACCACGATGGCCGACGCGGCCCCTGCCTGGCTCGCACGGGCCGACCGCGAGCTGCGCGATCCGGCGGCGGGCACGTCCGCGGACGCCCACGTGGGAACGGTCCCGGCGGCCTCGGGCCGGATCGGCGCTCGCAGCTACGAGGCACACGCCGGCCATGGCGGCGGCGGTGACGTCGTGTGGTGGCTGGTGGACGACACCGACCGCCGGCTCGCCGAAGAGGCACTGGCCACCGAACGCGAACGGACCGCGTTCCTCGCCGAGGCGTCCAACGTCCTGCTGGCCTCGTTGAACACCGACCGGTGCGTGTCGGCGACGGCCCGGCTCGCCTCCCAGTACCTCGCCGAAGCGGCGGTCGTCGTCTCTCCCGCGAAGGGGGGCAAGCTACCCCTGGCCCAGGCGGTGGCCGGCCAGGAGACCGTGCGCGGCCTCGTCGTGGCCGACCCGTCCGAGGTGCCGGGCCTGGACGAAGCGCTCCAGGGGTTCCCACCCGTGCCCTCGCGCTGGATCGACCCCGAGTCCCTTCCCGCGTGGGTGGTCCCCGAGGGGTACACCGGAACGATCACCTCGGTCGTCGTCGCGCCCCTGCCGGGTCAGGGGGTCCCGGCAGGCGCCCTGGTCCTGTTGCGGAGCGGCGGCCAGTTCACCGAGGACGAGCAGGTCGTCGCCCGGCTGTTCGCCGCGCGCGCCGGCGCCGCCCTGTCGGCCGCCCGTCTGTACGCCGAGCAGAGCGCGGTCACCCGCACCCTCATGCACGATCTGCTGCCGCCCCGGCTGCACCGCGTCCACGGCGTCGAATTCGCCGGCGGCTACCGGCCCGCCGCCGCCCGGGAGCGCGTCGGAGGCGACTTCTACGACGTCCACCCGGCCGGTACCGGCGAGGACGACTGCTCGCTGGTGGTCCTGGGCGACGTGTGCGGCAAGGGGCTGGACGCGGCCGTGCTCACCGGCAAGATCCGCAACACCCTGCAGGCGCTCGTCCCCATGGCGGACGACCACCAGCGGGTGCTGAGGCTCCTCAACGACGCACTCCTCAACTCCCACCACACCCGCTTCGCGACCATGGTCCTCGCCTCGGTCCGGCGGACGGACCACCTGGTGCGTCTGCGGCTGACCGCCGCCGGGCATCCCGTGCCGCTGGTGGTGCGGGCGGACGGCCGGGTCGAGGAGATCCGGACCCAGGGCACCCTGGTGGGGGCGCTGCCGGACATCGAGTCCCGTACCGCCGAGACCGTTCTGCGGCCCGGCGAGACCTGCCTGCTCTACACCGACGGGTTCACCGAGGCCCGGGGAGGCCCGCTCGGCGACGAGATGTTCGGCGAGAGAAGACTGAAGCGGGCGTTGTCCGAATGCGCCGACATGCCCGGCGAGGCCGTGGTCGAGCGCATCCAGATGCTCGCCGCCGAGTGGGTGCGGGGCGGCGGCCACGACGACATGGCCGTCGTCGCGATCACCGCCCCCCGGACCACCCACCTCAGTGCGGTGGACGGCCACACCCGGGGCAGGTACACCGCATGACAACCTGCCTGCCCGAACTGCGCGACCGGCTCCTCTCCGCCGCCGCCCTGGACCGTGACGAGTTCGCCGCCGCCGGACTCGTCACCGGAGCCCTCGACAACGGTGTGCCCGCCGAGACGGTGCTTCTGGACCTCATCGCGCCCGTCCAGGCGAAGGTCGGCACCGAGTGGGCGGCCAACCGCCTCACCGTGGCCCAGGAGCACGCGGCCAGCGCCATCGTCGAGCGAGTGATCACCGCGCTCGCCCACCACCCCGCCGCCCGCACCACACCCCGCCACGGAAAGGTCACCGTGGCCTGCGTGGAGCAGGAATGGCACTCACTGCCTGCCCGGCTGCTGGCCGAGGTGCTCACCCTGCGGGGCTGGGAGGTCGACTTCCTGGGAGCCCAGGTCCCCACCCCCCACCTGGTCTCCCACCTCCACCACACCGGCGCGGACGTCGTCGCCCTCTCGTCCTCCCTCCCCACCCGGCTGCCCTCGGCCCACGCGGCGATCACCGCCTGCCAGTCCGTCGGAGTGCCCGTCCTCGTCGGAGGGGCGGCCTTCGGGCCCGACGGCCGCTTCGCGCGCATGCTCGGCGCGAACGCCTGGGCCCCCGACGCACGTACCGCCGCCGACCGGCTGGCCGCGGGCCTCGCCCCGCCCACACCGGCCGACATACGGCAGCGGATCGACGACCTTCCGCACCTGGTCGACCAGGAGTACACCCTGGTCGCGCGCTCGCAGGCGCAACTCGTCAAACAGGTGTTGACGCAACTGGACGACCGCTTCCCGGCCATGGCCGCGTACACCGAAGCGCAGCGCGAGCGCACCGCGGAGGACATCGCGCACATCGTGGAGTTCCTGACCGTGGCCATCTACACCGACGACGACGAACTGTTCACCGCCTTCATGACCTGGACCGCGGACATCCTCACCGCACGCCGTGTCCCCGCCCGCTCGCTGCCGCCCGTCCTGGACATGCTGACGGCCGCACTCAGGGACTTCCCCCGGGCCGTCCGGCCGCTGGAGCGGGCGAGGGCCGTCCTGGCAGACGTCATAGCAGCACACCCCGGAGCACCCGCATGAGCGTCCCGTCCCTCCGCCTCACCGTCGAAAGCGGCGAGGGAACCACCCGGCTGCGCCTCGCCGGCGTCCTCGACTACGACACCAGTGACGCCTTCGGCGCACGCGCCACGGCATGCCTCGACGCCGGCCCCGGGCCGGCCGAACTGCGCCTGGACTGCTCCGGGCTCCGGCTCTGCGACTCGATGGGGCTCGCCACCCTGCTGATGATCCACCGGCGCGCCGCCGCGCGCGGGACCACCCTGGTCCTGGACGACCCGCCGGCCTCCATGGAGCGGATGCTCCGCATCACCGGAACACGACACCTCTTCGCACCGGGAACCGCGGATGCGCAGATCCCGGAGGAAATGAGCGAGTCGACCGACTGAAAGCCCTCCGGACGCGCCCGGTCACGGCCGTGCGGGCAGCGCCATCACCACCGTGATGCGTTTGCCGTCCGGGTGGACACCGACGGAGACCCGGCTGGCGAGCAGCCGTACCAGCGGCCAGCCGTAGCCGCCGATCCTGGGCGCCTCCGCCCGCACCCGCGGTTCCGACGCGGGCAACTCGGCCGGGATCTCGCTGCTGGCGTCGCCCACGGTGATGCGCAGCCCCTCGTCCGTCACCTCGGCCTCGAACGCGGTCAGCCGGCCGCCGTGCCGGAAGGCGTTCGTCACCAGTTCCGACGTCACCAGCAGCGTGTCGTCCACCACACGGGCCGGCCACCCGTCGATGACGGCCCCGAAGTGCGCAACCAGCACCTCGGTCACGACGCCCCGCGCAGCCGCCGCGTTCTGCGGCACGGCCGACACCACGCCCTCCGGTTCCCCGCCCACTTCCACCGTCATCCGGATACGCCCCCGCCCCGGCGGACCGACGCCCTCAGCACTGGAGCGCGGCTTCGACATCGTCCGCGAACCGGAACGCGCCGGCCGTACCCGTGACCTCGAAGAGCCTGCGCACGCCGGAGTGCAACGGGCCGGCCAGGACGAGCGGCACGCCCGCCTTCACGTGCTCCCGCTGACCGCCCAGCAGGGAGTGGAGCGCCGCGGAGTCGGCGAACGTCACCCCGGACAGGTCGACCACCGTCCGCACGCACCCGTCCGCCACCGCGCCGGTCAGCGCCGCCGAGAGGTCACCGCTTCCCGACCAGCCGTCCAGAGTGCCCCGCACCCGGATCAGCACCACGCCGTCGGCCGTCTTCTCGGAACCGACGCCCCGTTCATATTCCGCCATGAGCCGTATCTTCCTACGCCTCGCCCCCGGACCGGCGTCCGGGGTCGGGCGGCGGTCGCGGACGGCCGCCGAGACGCGCGCCTCCCGTTGCGCCGGGCGGCGCCGGACCGGTCAGCAGCACCCCCCTGCGCTCGCTGGAGCAGGTGATTCCGGTTCGGGCGCGTTCCGCACTCACGTGACATGGGCAATTTCCGACCAGCGGTCCTCACCGTTGGGAGGGACACCCCACATGACGAGCCACGCGACCGAAGCCGCACTCGAAAGCCTTCTGAACCGAGCCCTTCAGGCCACCCGCACCGGCGACTGCTGGACGACCCGGACCGACGAGGCATGGTGCCACGTCGCCCCCCGGTCGGCGACCCGGCGCGACCAGGGCTGGAAGGTCCACCTGTCGGCAACGGCCGCTTCCGCGCCGACGGTCCTCGTCAGGGCCCTGGACGTCCTGCTGCCGGACACCTCGGCGTTCAAGTTCGCCCGGTCCCTCGATCAGGTGAGCACCCTCAACTCCCGCGCCACGCCCCGGGGCAGCTCCGGAAAGTTCATCACCGTCTACCCGCGCTCGGACGCCGACGCGGTCCGCCTCGCCCGCGGACTGCACGCGGCGACGGCCGGACTGCCCGGCCCCCGCATCCTCTCCGACCAGCCCTACGCCCCGTACAGCGTCGTGCACTACCGCTACGGGGCCTTCATCGGGCGGCAACGGCTCTCGGAACAGGGCCTGTTGATCTGGTACATCGAGGACCCCGACGGCAACCCCGTGGAGGACGAGCGCAGCGGACGCTACGCCCCGCCCCCATGGGCCGTCTGCCCGTTCCCCGCCACCGTGCCGCTTCCGCCCCCCGCGGCGGAGGCGGCCGGCGGCCCGGTCCTGCTCGGCGGCCGCTTCGCGGTACGGGAGGCGATCCGGCACACCAACAAGGGCGGCGTCTACCGGGGCACCGATGTCTCGACCGGGGCGCCCGTGGTCATCAAGGAGACCCGGCCCCATGTGGAGGGCGACGCCTCCGGCCGGGACGTCCGCGACTGGCTGCGCGCCGAGGCCCGGATGCTGGACAAACTGAAGGGCACCGGCCTCGCCCCGGACGCCCTCGCCCTCTTCGAGCACGGCCGGCACCTGTTCCTGGCCCAGTCCGAAGTCCCCGGCGCCAGCCTGCGCACCTGGGTCGCCGAGCGCTTCCGCGACCTCGGGAGCGCGGAGTACCGCCGCGAGGCGCTCGACATGGTCGCCCGGCTCGTCGGCCTCGTCACGGCGGCCCACGCCCACGGCTGCGTGCTGCGAGACTTCACCCCCGGCAACGTCATGGTCCGCCCGGACGGCGAACTACGGCTCATCGACCTGGAACTCGCCGCCGACGACACCGGCTCCTGCCTGCCGACCCGGGTGGGCACCCCCGGCTTCAGCGCCCCCGAGCGCCTGAGGGACGCGCCCGTCTCCGTGACGGCCGACTACTACAGCCTCGGTGCCACCGCGTGCTTCGTCCTGACCGGCAAGGTGCCGAACCTGCTGCCCGAGGAGCCCGCCGCCAGGACGGGCGAGGAACGGCTCGCCGCCTGGCTCGGCGCCTGCACCGGACCTGCGAGGCCCCCGGACCCCGTGGCGGAGATGATCACCGGGCTGATGCGGGACGAGCCCGCCGCCCGCTGGGACACCCGCCGGGCGCGCGAAGCCCTCCGCAGCCCCGATTCCGCCCGCCCCGCGCGTACCGCACCGGTACGGGACGAGGACCTGGACCACGCCGTCGCCGGACTCGTGAACCACCTGGCCGACACCATGACCCCCGCGGACGACCGGCGCCTGTGGCCCGTGTCCACCGCCGCCGGCGAGACCAACCCGTGCACCGTGCAGCAGGGGGCGGCCGGGCCCCTGGCCGTCCTGACGCGGTACTTCGAACTGACCGGGGACCCCCGCCTGCCCGAGCTCCTCGCGACGGCCGGCCACTGGGTCGCGGACCGTACCCGCCTCCGGACCACCCGCCCCGGCCTGCACTTCGGGGACCTCGGCACCGCCTGGGCGCTGTACGAAGCCGGCCGGGCCGTCGCCGACCAGGCGCTCGTCGACCACGCGCTCGCCCTCGCGCTGGCCCCGCAGGAGCCCTCACCCCACCACGACATCACCCACGGCACGGCCGGCAGCGGCATGGCCGCCCTCCACCTGTGGCAGCGCACCGGTGACCCCCGCTTCGCCGAGCTGGCCGAGGACGCGGCCGACCGGCTGGCCTCAGCCGCGCGGCGCGAAGCCTCGGCGGTGAGCTGGGCCGTCCCGGCCGAGGCGGTCTCCGGCGAGGCCGGCAAACAGTACCTGGGCTTCGCCCACGGCTCCGCCGGCATCGGCTGCTTCCTCCTGTGCAGCGCGGTCGCCTCCGGACGCCAGGACCATCTGCGGCTCGCAGTGGACGCCGGCGAACACCTCCTGCGCAGCTCCGTACGGATCGGCGAGGCGGCCCAGTGGCCCGCCCAGGCCGGTGATGAACCCACCGCCCCGTACTGGTGCCACGGCTCGGCCGGCATCGGCACCTTCCTCGTACGGCTCTGGCAGGTCACCGGCGACGACCGGTTCGGCGACCTCGCCCGCCGCTGCGCCCCGGCCGTCACCGAACGCGCCCCCCGGGCGCCGCTGTCCCAGTGCCACGGCCTCGCGGGCAACGGCGACTTCCTGCTCGACCTGAGCGCCGCCACCGGGGAGTCCGCACACCGCACCATGGCCGACGCGATGGGCCGCCTCGCCGTCACCGAAGGCGCCCGCCGTCACCGGCACGTGGTCTTCCCCAACGAGTACGGAGACGTCTCGACCAGCTGGAGCGACGGATCGGCCGGAATCCTGGCCTTCCTCCTGAGGCTCCGCCACCCGAGCTCCCGGCACTGGCTCGCCCAGTTGCCGGGCTGAGCGGCAGAGAACCTGCCGCCGAACCACAAGAAGAAGGAGAGAACCATGGAAATCCAGACCCAGGACCTCGAACTCCTCGCCCACCTCCACGCCCTGCCCGAGACCGACCCCGTCGGCGCCGACGCGGCCGCGTTCTCCGGTACGTGCGAGTGCATCGGCCTGCTGACGGTCCTCAACACGGTCTGCATCGGCATCAGCTGCGCCTAGGACCGGCCCACCGTCCGGCGAACCACAGGTGAGGACCGGACCATGCGACCAACCACCAGCGGCGAGGAAATCGCCCCCGAGCACATCCCCGCCACCCTCGGCCCGCCCGAGTACGCCATCAGCACCCGCGGCCTGGTCAAGAGCTATCCCGGCCCCAGGGGCACCACCACGCACGCCGTGTGCGGCCTTGACCTGGACGTCCACCGGGGCGAGACCTTCGCCTTCCTCGGGCCCAACGGCGCCGGGAAGTCCACCACCATCGCCCTGCTCTGCGCCCTGGCCCGCCCCACCGCCGGCCACGCCACGGTGGCGGGCGCCGATGTGCGCTCCCAGCCCCACCAGGTGCGGCAGCGCGTCGGCATGCTGTTCCAGCAGAGCGCCCTCGACCCCGACCTGACACCCGAACAGAACCTCCGTATCCACGCACGCCTCTACGGAATGCGCCGCGCCCACGTCCGACAGCGCACCGCCGACGTACTGGAAGTGGCCGGACTCACCGACCGGCGGACCACTCCTGTACGCACCCTCTCGGGAGGCATGCGGCGGCGCCTGGAAATCGCCCGCCAGCTCCTGCACGCACCGGACGTGCTGTTCCTGGACGAGCCCACCACCGGCCTCGACCCCCATGCCCGCGCGCAGATCTGGGACCACCTGTACGCCCTGCGGGAACGGAACGGCAGCACGCTCTTCGTCACGACCCACCAGCTCGAAGAGGCAGCCAACTGCGACCGCGTCGCCATCATCGACCGCGGCCGGCTGGTCGCCCAGGGCGCGCCCGGCGCGCTGAAGGCCGCCATCGGCGACGACCGGGTCGTGCTGCGCACCAGCCAGGACGAACGAGCACAACGCGTCGTCCACCGCATGGTCCCGCGCGGACACTCCGTCACCAGGGACACCGACGGGATCTGTCTGCGGGTGCCCGACGGCAGTTCCTGGATCCCCCGCCTCTGCGCGACCCTGGAGAGCCACGGCATCGCCGTCCGCGCCGCTTCCGCCACCCCGCCCACGCTCGACGACGTCTTCTTCCACCACACCGGCCGCAGCATCCACAGCACACAGCCCGGCGGCGGCCGATGACCACACTCCCGCTCGACGCGACCGACGCAGGCGGACGGCCGGTCCGGCTGCGGCACGAACTGCGCGCGATCCACGGCCTGGTCCACCGGGACCTGCTGCGCCTGGCCGGCCAACGTGCCCATACCGCGCTGATGCTGCTCCACCCCGTGCTGTACCTCCTGATCCTGGGCGGAGGACTCGCCGCACTCATCTCCGACGCCAGGCTGGGAGTCGGCTACCAGACCTATCTGTTCCCCGGCATGCTGATGATGACGGTGCAGACCCCGGCGATCCTGGTCGGCATCCGCCTCATCACCGACCGGCAGAGCGGCTATCTGCGCGAACTCCTGATGGCCCCGGTCAGCCGCGCGACCCTGCTCCTGGGCAGCTGCGCCGGCGGCACGCTGGTCGCGACCATCCAGGGCACCGTGCTGCTGAGCCTGGCCGGAGTCGTCGGCCTGCCCTACGACCCGCTCCTCCTGGCACTGCTGCTCGCCGGCATGGCCCTGATCTCCTTCACGATCACCGCCCTCGCCCTGACCCTGGCGGTGAGCCTGAGCAGGCCCGAGACGTTCCACACGCTGCTCGGCGTGGTCATGATGCCCCTGCTGTTCCTCTCCGGCGGCTTCTTCCCCCTGCAGGCGCTGCCCGGCTGGGCGCATGCCGTGGCCGCCGTGAATCCGCTCGCCTACGGCGTCGACATGCTCCGGGGCAGCATCGCCCTGCGCGCCCCGGACGGGGCGGCGGCCGGCGGCATCACCTGGGCCGGCCACCCGCTCCCGCTGCCCGTGGTGGCGGGTCTGCTCCTGGCCGGCGGCGCGGGCGCCCTGCTGTGGGCCGCTCACCGGTTCGGACGGCAGGAGTGAGTGACCGCGCGAGCGCCGGTGCTCTGGGCCGAACGGGTGGGTACGGCACCGGCCATGCGTGTTCTCTCCGTGGCGCAACGGCCCGGAGTGAGGATGTCGGCGGAATGGGTGCACCGGTCACTCACTGCTGAGAGCGGGGACGTCACGTGGCGGAGGCAAGGGGCTCGACGGCACAGGCCGGCGCGTGGGCGGAGATGCGGGACGCGATCACCACCAGGGCGGTACTCGTCATGGTGGGCGTCCTCCTGCTCCAACTGGGCTTCGCGCTTTCGTACATGGGGGCGTTCCACGCGCCGAAGCCTCACCGCATCCCGATCACACTGGTCGCCCCGCGCCCGGTGGAGGCCGACCTGGTCGCCCGGCTCAACGCACTGCCCGGCGACCCGGTGCACGTCACCGCCGTACGGGACCGCGCGCAGGCCAGGGCCCGGCTGCTGGAGCGGAAGACCGACGCCGCACTGATCGTGGCGGTGACCGGGCGCACCGACACGCTGCTCATCGCCTCGGCGGGCGGCCCGTCGGCGGCCGACGCCGCCGCGAAGGTCGTGGCGACCGTGGAGCGCACGCAGAACCGGGCGCTTACCGTCCGCGACATCCGCCCGCCCGCCGCGGGGGACACCCGGGGCCTCTCGTCGTTCTACCTGGTGCTCAGCTGGACGATCGGCGGCTACCTCGCCGCCTCGGCGCTGAACATGGCGGCCGGTTCCAAGCGCCCCACGCTCCGGCGGTCCATCGTGCGGCTCGCGGCGATGGTGCCCTACGCCTTCGTCTCCGGAATCGGCGGCGCCGTCATCGTCGGCCCCGTGCTGCACTGCCTGCCGGGCGCCTTCTGGGAGCTCGTCGGCATCGGCACACTCGTCGTCTTCGCCTCCGGTGCCGTCGGCGTGGCCCTGCAGTCGCTGGCCGGGACCATCGGGCTGGGCCTGACCATCCTCATCTTCACGATCCTCGGCAACCCCAGCTCGGGCGGCGTCTACCCGGCGTCCCTGCTGCCGCCCTTCTGGGCCGCGATCGGCCAGGCCCTGCCACCCGGCGCCGGCACGACCGTCGTCCGGAACACGGTCTACTTCGACGGCAACAACACCACGGGCGCCCTGTGGATCCTCGGTGCCTGGGCGTTCGCCGGGATCGTCGTGGCACTCCTGGCCGCCGCCCTGCGGGGCCGTCGGACCCGTACCGGAACCCGTTAGGGGACCGAGGCGGCACCCTGCTACATTCTTCCCGGCCGTGCGAACGAACGAGGAGGTGGTACCCGTGAACGCAGTATCGACATGGGTGCTCCCCTCCGGGGTCACGGTCGGACGATAGGCAGGTCGTCCGGGAGCGCCGTTCTGTGCACTCCCGAAAGGCACGACCATGCATTTCACTTCCGAGCAGCGCCTGGACGACGGCGTAGTCGAACGCTCCTTCACCCTCGACGGCATCCCGGGGATCCTCTGGACCCCCGCGTCCGCGTCGGCGTCCGCAGCGGTGCCGCTGATCCTCCTCGGGCACCCCACGCTCGGCCTTGAGCGGATGTACCCGCGCCTGGCCGACCGGGCCCGGCACTCCGCGGCGGACGGCTTCGCCACGGCCGCCGTCGAACTCCCCGGCTGCGGCGACCGGCCCCGGCTGCCTGCCCTCGACCGGGCCCGCGCCGACATGCGGCGGGCCCTGCAGGCGGGCGAACCGGTCACCGACGAGATCATCGACGCCGTCGTCCTCCCGCTGGTCGACCAGGCCGTCCCGGAGTTGCGGGCCGCCATGGACGCGATTCTCGCGCTCCCCGAGGTCGCCGGTCCGGTCGGCTACTCGGGCGGTGTCATCTCCATCGGCGTCCGGCTCGCGGCGGTCGACCCGCGCGTCGTGGCCGCCGGCCTCTTCGCCGGCAGCTTCATCCCGCGCACCACGTACGACGAGGCCCGCCGGCTCACCATCCCGCTGCACGTCCTGCTGCAGTGGGACGACGAGGGGAACGACCGGCAGGCGGCGCTGGACCTGTTCGACGCGTTCGGCTCGAAGGAGAAGTCGCTGCACGCCAACATGGGCGGCCACACCGGCGTCCCGGCGCATGCGGGGGCCGCGGCGGCCCACTTCTTCACCAGGCACCTGAAGTAGCACGACAGGGGCGCGGCCGGCGTGGGCCGCGCCCCCGGTCACCGCGTGATCGGATCACCTGCCGCACCGCCTCGCCGCACCACCGCGGGGGGGGGGGGGGGGGGGGGGGGGGGGGGGGGGGG
>NZ_JBMNDO010000057.1:0-48359 GCF_052542855.1 Streptomyces sp. SAS_281 | reverse complement strand
CCTTCTCGTTCTGGAAGAAGATCGTCCTGCCGTTCTCGCCGGACCAGCGGACGTCGTACTTGTTGAAGTGTTCGACGAAGAGTCCGGTGGCCAGGACGTTGTCGCCGTTGACCTGGAGGCCGTAGTCGGAGCGGTTGGTCTCCCAGCCGATGCCCTCGCCGTGGTCGGCGCGCCAGAGCCAGGTGTGGTCGATGATCGTGTCGTTGCTGTTGATCACCATGCCCGTGGTCGCCTTGCCGGCGCCCGCGCCGCCGACCCGGACGAACACGTCCTGGACGCTGGTGGGGTTGGCCGCGTGGCTCGCGGAGGCGCCCTCGGGACCGACCTGCACGAGGACCTGGGAGTTCTGCGGTCCGGCGTCCACGAGGAGACCGGCCAGCTTCACGCCGTCCACGTCACCGACCTTGAGGGCGGTGACCCCGTTGTCGGGGATGATCGTGGCGAGGCCGAGGCCCAGCACGACGGTGTTGGCGCGGTCGATGTTGATCGTCTGGTTCACGTGGTAGATGCCGGGCGTGAACAGCAGGTGCAGGCCCTGCTGGACGGCCGCGTTGATGGTGGCGGCGGTGGCCCCCGGCTTGACGACGTAGAACTGGCTCAGCGGGATCGACTCGCCCTGCGGGGTCCCGCTCCAGGAGACACCGCGCGCGTTGGTGCGCTTGGCGGGGGCGAACACCTTGTAGTCGTTGCCGTCCAGGTAGAGGAACGGCTTCTCCCGGGAGACCGGGGTGTTCTGGAGCGTGGTGTACGGGGGGTTGGGGAAGCTCTGCGCCGGAGCGCCCTCGACGCCGGAGAACGTCATGTTCCAGACGCCGTTGCCCCAGCTGCCGACGGAGCTGTCGCGGGTGTACCACTGCTGCTGCGAGTACGGGCCCACCTGGCCGTCGATCTTGCTGTCGGCGATGTACCCGCCGCTCGCCCAGCCGTAGCCGTTGGGGGCGAGGTTGAGGCCGCCCTTGACGTGCATCCGGCGGAACGGCGCGGCCTGCGAGACCGCCCAGCGGTCGGTGCCGCTGACCGGGTTCAGCGCCAGGTTCTCCGCCGAACGCCAGAAGTTCTGCGTGGCGTTGCCGTTGAACCAGCCCGCGTCCACGGTGACATCACCGTTGAACGTCGTGTCGTCGGGCTTGAGGCCGAGGCCGGCGATCGACGTGTAGAAGCCGATCTGCGCGTTGATGTTGTTGTACGTGCCGGGCTTGAAGAGCAGCGCGTAGCGGCCGTTGCCGAACTGCGCGGACTCCTGCTGGTGGAAGATCTCGTCCACCTTGGCCTGGATGCCCGGCGTCGACGGGTCGAAGACCAGGACGTTCGGGCCGAGGTCACCGCCGCCCGGGAGCTGCGGGCCCCCGTCGCCGCCGGTGGTGCCGAACACCTGGAACTCCCACAGCGAGTAGCCGTACCCGGTGGCTCGGGCGGTGCCGGTCAGCCGCACGTAGCGGGCGGTGCCCGAGACGTTCAGCGTCTCGTTGCCGCCGGGACCCGTGGTGGTCGAGTAGGCGGTGCTCCACGTGTTGTTGTCCGTGGAGAACTCGATCTTGTAGCTCTTGGCGTAGGCGGCCTCCCACTTCAGGGCGATCTGGCTGACCGAGGCGGAGGTGCCCAGGTCGACCTTGAGTCACTGCGGGTCGGAGAACGCACTCGACCAGCGGGTGCCGTTGTCGCCGTCGACGGCGGCGGTGGCGGGGGTGCCGGCGCTCTCCTGGCTGGACGTGGTCACCGTCTTGCCCTGCGAGAGCAGGGAAGGGGCCGCGTTGGCCGCGGTGGAGGGTACGAAGGCGAGAAGTGAGACGACGAGACCGGCGACGGCGGCCAGTACGCCGGTGCGTCTCCTTCCGGTCGAAGGTGCGGTTCTGCGGAGCGAGGGGGGTCCATACATGGGGGCTTGTCTCCTGAGTCGCGGAACGGGTGCACGACACGAAGCCGGAGAGCGCTCTCTCCGGCCGATGGGGATACTTCACCCTGGCTCACGACGCGTCAATAGGTGTGCGGCAACAGCTTGTTCACGTGGCCTTGCGAACAACAGTTGACGACGGAAAGCTCACGAGTGTCCGCCTTGCGACCATCTTGCGGGTGCTGCCGCCTGCGAGCTGACGCCCCGTCGGTTCAGGTGATGACGGGGCGCGTACGGGGAGTGAGGGCGGCCGAGCTGATCGTTGCCACCGCAACCACCGGGCGTGCGGATCGGACACGCGGGCCCCTCGGCCGCCAACCCCCGCGCCTGTTACCGGACATGTTGTCCCCGCCCCCGGGACAGCGGCCCGGCCCGTCGCTATTCTCCGGGGCATGAGCCGTGAGCGTGGCGCGAGAAGCAGCCCTGACCAGGCGCGACGAGGCCCGGGGTGACCGAGGCGACGGGCCCCGCGCCCGCGGACGCACGGGCTGTCCAGGCATGGCGGGCGTTCGGCACCAGGCTGCGCGGATGGCGCAGGCGGGCCGGTCTCACCCAGGCCCAGGTGGGCGCCCGGGTCGGCTACGACCACACCGCCATCAGCAAACTCGAACACGGCAGCCGCCGCACCCCGCTCCCGCTGGCCCGCCGCCTGGACCAGCTGCTGCGGGCGGGCGGTGACCTCGTCGCCGCCTGCGAGGAGGCCGAGGCGGGTGACCGGTCGCCGGCGGCCCCGGCCGTGCCCGGACCCCCGCCCGACCCGGTCCGGCAGTACCCGCTGCCCGGCGAGCCCGCCGGCGGGGAACTCCCGGCGATGCTGCCCCCGGGCACCGTCCTGCCCGGACGGCTGCCGGCGTACGGCCTGGTCTGCCCGCTGCACGGGCGCGACGGCTGCGCGGTCCCGGCGCTTGACGATGTCGTCGCCCTGCACGCGCGGTTCTGCGCTCCGGGGCACGACGGCACCGGCCACCCCGCCCTGGACACCGACACGGTGCACGCCCTGACCGCGCTGCTCGCCGTCTGCCTGCGCGCCGACGAGGAGCGCGCCTGGCCCGGAGCGACCGCCGTGGTCGAGCGCACCCTGCACGCGATGCTCCGCTGGATGGCCCTCCCGGCCGCCCCGTACCAGCGCCAACTCGCTCCGCTGGCCGCCGAGTACGCGCAGTCGGCCGGCTGTCTCAGGCTCCTGTGGGGCCGCAACGGCACGGCGATGGCCTGGCTGGACCGCTCCCTGGTGTGGGCGGCCATGTCCGGCCACGTCGGCGTCCGGGTCGCGGCGCTCAGTGACATGAGCACCCTGGCCAGGCTGGAGGGCGACGGCCCCTCCGCCCTCGCGTACGGCGAGGCCGTCCGCCCGGCAGCGGCGGGCCGCCACTGGGCGGGAGCCATGAGCGACCTGTACCAGGCACGCGGCCACGCGGTGCGCGGTGACGCCCACCGCACCCTGCACCACATCGCCCGGGCCTGGTCGCAGATGGATCTGGCCGGTGAGCGGGACGAGGCCGAGGCGCCCTGGCTCTCCGTCGCCTCCGTGCGCCTGCGGGTGGAGTCCGGCGCGGCGGGCGCCCTGCGCGACCTCGCCGCCGCGACGGGGGAGCGCCGGTACGCGCTGCGCGCCCTGGACGCGGCCGGCAGCGCGATCCGGCTGCTGCCTCCGGGCCTGCACTCGGCCCGCAAGCTGTTCCTGGCCCGCACGGCGGACGCGTACGTCTGCGCGGGCGAACCGGCCGCCGCGGCGGCGGTGGCCGGACCGGTCCTGGACAGCACCGTGGTGCACCCCGCGACCCTGCTAGGCCAGGAGCTGCGCGGACTGTACGGGCGGCTGGCCGGCCGCTCCGACCGGTGCGCGGAGACGGAGGACTTCGTCCGCAGGCTGGCCGCCGTCGTCCGCTGAAGCGCAGGGCGGGGCGTGTGGTCCACGCCCCGCCCTCGTCCCCACGCCTCCGGCGGTCAGCTCACGTCGAGGGCCACGTCGTCCACGACGAAGCTGGTCTGCAGGTAGGCGTCCTCCTTACTGGTGAAGCCCAGCGTCACCGTCTGCCCGGCGGCCGACGCGACATCGAAGGTCCGCAGGACGTAGCCCCCGGCCGCATCGAGGTTCGAGTACGTGGCCAGCGTCCGGGACCCCAGCTTCACGGTGAACGTGTCGTACGCGTTCCCGTCGGGCGTCTCGGCGGTGTCCGTGCGCAGATAGAACGAGAGCCGGTACGACGAGCAGCCGGCCGGTACGGTCAGCGACTGGGTGGCGGTGTCGCTGTGGGTGCTGCCCCAGCCGCCGAACCACGCCTGGTAGGAGCCGCTGTGCGCGGGCTTCTCGGAGGTCCGGTTGTTGATCACACCGTCGGTCTGCGTCCACGGCGCGGTCCCGTTCTCGAACCCGCCGTTGGTCACGACCTGCCGGGGCTGGCAGTTGCCGCCGCCTCCGACCACCAGCGAGTAGGTGGTGGTGTGGGTGGCGGTCCCGGTCCCGGTCACGGTGAGCGTGTACGTACCCGCCGCGGTCTGGGCGCTCGCGGAGACCGTCATCGTGGCCGACGAGCCCGACTGCACCGACGTGGGCGAGAAGGAGACGGTCACACCGCTCGGCGCACCGGACGCCGACAGCCGCACACTCTGAGCGTCGCCGCTGGTGGTGGCCGTGGACACGGTCGCGGTGACCGAGCCGCCCGGCTGGACGCTGCCCGAGACCGGGTTCACCGAGACGGAGAAGTCGTCGCCGGGCGCGGTGGAGCCCACGGCGGACTTCCACAGCGTGTACGCGACCCCGTCGGCGCTGCGGTTCAGCGCGGTGGCGCTGATGTTGGCGGTGGTGTCACAGGAGGAGTGGTAGCACGGGTCGTACGAACGGCCCGCCGTGCCACCCCACTTGGACGCCTGACCGGACGTCTTGGTGTCACTGGCCCCGGTGGCGTACCCGGAGGTCGCGACGCCCGCCTGCTGGAAGGAGTAGTCGTCGGAGCGGCCCTGGCCCTCCACGTTCTCCTCCGGGGCGAGCCCCAGGGAGTCCCAATACGCCTTCATCGGGGCCGACGCGGCGGAGTTGATGTTGTTGATGAAGTAGCCGCCGTTGACCGAGGCCACCATGTCGAAGTTGTAGTAGGCGGTGATGGCGCTGCGCTGTGCCGAACTCAGCTGGCTCACGTAGTACTTGGAGCCCTGGAGGCCCTGCTCCTCACCGTTCCACCAGGCGAACCGGACGTGCTTGGTCATGGTGGGGTTCTGCTGGGCGAGCGCGAGCGCGTTCTCCAGCAGGGTGGCGGAGCCGGAGCCGTTGTCGTTGATGCCGGGTCCGGCGGACACACCGTCCAGGTGCGCGCCGAACATCACGGTGCTGTCGGCGGGTCCGCCGGGCCAGTCCGCGATGAGGTTCGTGCCGGTGTAGGTGCAGGTGGCGCAGGTCTGCTCGGTGACGGTGTAGCCGGCCGCCTGGAGCTTGCCCTTCACATAGGAGAGCGAGGCGTTGTAGCCGCTGCTCCCGGCCCGCCGGTTGCCGCCGTTCTGCGAGGCGATGGTGCTGAACTGTGCGAGGTGTGCCTGCACCTTGGCGACGTCGATGTCGGGCGGGGTGCCGCCGGGCGTGCCGCCGCCGTCGTTGACGGTGAGGGTGTACTGCGCGGTGTGGTCCTGGGTGCCCGCGCCCTTCACGGTGAAGGTGTAGGAGCCGGGGGCGGCGGCCGACGTCGTCGACACGGTCATGGCGGAGGTGCCGCCGGACTGCACCGAGGCCGGGCTGAACGAGGCGGTCACCCCGCTGGGCAGGCCGCTCGCGGACAGGTTCACCGTCTGGGCGCTGCCGGAGGTGACCGTCGTACGCACGGTGGCCGTCACCGAGCTGCCGGGCTTCACCGAGCCGGACGCCGGGTCCAGGGACAGCGAGAAGTCGTTGTCGCCGCTCGGCGAGCAGCTGGGTTCACCGCTCTGCGTGGGGATGCTGACCGCGTCCCACGCCGCCTTCGCGCGGTTGTACAGGGTGCAGGTGGCGTCGAGGTTCTTGGCCGCGGTCAGGGTGGCCGTGCGGTATCGCTTGTAGGTCATGCCGCTGGTCTTGAGGAGCATGCCGCCGTAGAACACCTTGCCGGCGTCCTGGATCCCGACGCCGGTGACCGTGGAGTTGTTGCAGGTGGGGCTGGAGGGCTTGCCGCCGCCGGGGTTCGAGCCCTCGGCGAGCAGATAGAACCAGTGGTTCAGGGGCCCGGCCGCCGCGTGCTCCTCGGTGTTGGGTATGGAGGAGCTGTAGCAGTTCGGGTCGCCGATCTGGCCGGGGTTGTACATGACCCGGATCGGCCCGTTCCCGACCAGGTTGATCTTCTCGCCGACGGTGTAGTCCGGGTCGTCGTACGGGGCGGGCTCGTTGGTGTACGCCTCGGTCAGTGCGCCCATGATGTCGCCGGTGGCCTCGCCGAGCCCCGACTCGTGGTTGGCGCCGCCCGGTGTGTACTGGTCGATGCCGTGGCCGAACTCGTGGGCCACGACGTCCATGGCGCCGATCCACTGGTTGGCCTGGTTGTGGCCAATGGAGACCGTGGAGCCGTCCCAGTAGGCGTTGACGTCGTTGAGCCCCACCTTGACCGGCCAGCTGCGGCCGTTGCCGTCGTGGCCGTTGCGCCCGAGCCAGTCGCGCAGCATGTCCCACTCGTGCTGGGCCGCCCACATCACGTCGACGCAGCCGGTCTCCTTGCTGGAGGCGCTGCCGTTGCCCCAGGAGTCGGTGGACTTGGTGAAGACGCTCCCGGTGCTGTAGTCGGCGCAGCTGAGGCCGGTGCGGCTCGGGTCGCGGAGCGAGTAACTCCCGCCCGACGACGTGGTGTTGATGGTGAGCGGACTCGGCCCGTTCCACTGGCTGCTGCCGGTGCCGGCCCGCACGTCGTCGTAGCTGTCGAGGACGGCGCCGGTGCCCGCGTCCACGAACACGTGCAGCCGGCTGGGCGCCTTCGCGGTCCGGCCGGTGAGCACGGTCTCCCAGGCCAGCCGGGAGCGCTTGCCGGTGGCCCGGACGACGAGCCGGTGGCTCTCGACCTTGTCCACCGTGCGCAGTTGCCTGCGGGAGGCGGCCTCGGCGGTCTTCGCCGAGACGGTCGCGGTGGTGGGCACGTTGATGCGCCGCGAGACCGCCGACTGCGAACCGCGTACCCGTCCCTCGGAGTCGGCCACCACGACGGCGTCCCCGCCGACGACGGGCAGGCCGCGGTAGGTGCGCTCGTACGCGACGGAGTAGAGGCCGTTGACCCACGGCGTGACCATCCGGCGCTCGTAGCGCTCCTCCGGCCCCTTGGCCAGGGTGTCGAGCCCGCTGGCAGCGGCCTTGTCGGCGGCCGAGACGGCGGTGTTGAGTGCCTTGGGGGCGGGCGGCGGTGCGGGGTCCGCCGAGGCGGACGGGCCGCTGACGGCGACCAGCATTCCGGCGAGGACGGCCAGGGTCGTCCCGGCCGTCATCGGTCTGCGTTTCATCGAGGCTCCTCATGGTGTCCGTGATCGAGCGACCGAACACTCACATGTGGTCATGACCCCGTCAACGAACTGCGGGCGCCCGCAAGGGAGTTGGCAAGTCTCGTCAAGTCGGACGGGCGTGCCGCAGGATGCGCATGCGGAAAAAGGGGATGGACAGGCGGGGAGGCGGAAGTTATCCTGCACTCTCACCAGAACGGTGATCTACACGTAACTGTCGAGGCGAGCATATCACTGAACCGGCATACGTGCAAGCATTTCTGACCCTCCTCATGAGTCCCCTCTCTTCTCGCCCGCCCTACAAGGAAGGCGCCAGCCTTGACCTCGCACCCCCTCGCCGCAGCGGCCGCCGGCACCTGGCGGCTCGGTGATCTGACCGTCAACCGGATGGGCTTCGGCGCCATGCGGCTGACCCAGAACGGCCGGGCGCTCAGTGACGAGCGCACCCCGCACGACCGGGACCGGGCCGTCGCGGTGCTGCGCCGCGCCGTCGAGCTGGGCGTGAACCACATGGACACGGCCGCCTTCTACTTCTCGCCCCTGCGTTCGGCCAACGAGCTGATCAACCGGGCGCTCGGTCCCTACCCGGACGACCTGGTCATCACCACCAAGGTGGGCCCGGGCCGCGGCCCCTCCGGCGACTGGCTCGACTGGGCCCGCCCCGAGCAGCTGCGCGGCCAGGTCCAGGAGAACCTTCGTCAGCTCGGCTGCGACCACCTCGACGTGGTGAACCTCCGGATGAACGGCAACCGTCCCGTCTCCGACCTCTTCGGCGCCCTGGCCGAGCTGCGCGAGGAAGGGCTCATCCGCCACCTGGGCCTCTCCAACGTCTGGCCGGAGCAGATTGCCGAGGCCCGCGCCATCGCACCCGTCGTCTGCGTGCAGAACCGCTACGGCATCGGCGAGCGGCGCGGCGACTCCCAGGAGGTCCTGCACCTGTGCGGTGAACTGGGCATCGCCTTCGTCCCCTTCTACGCCATCGCGGGCGCCGGCCGCGAGGCCGGGGCCGTCGCCGAGCACGAGGCGCTGACCGACGTGGCCCGCGCCCACGGCGCCTCGCCCGCCCAGGTCCGGCTGGCCTGGACCCTCCAGCAGGGCCCGCACGTCCTGGCCATCCCGGGCACCGGCAACCCCGCCCACCTGGAGGACAACGTGGCGGCCGGTGCCCTGCGGCTGACCGACGAGGAGATGGCACGCCTCACCGCGCTCGGGCAGGCCGCCGGGGCGGACGTAGCATGATCCCCATGGAACAGCGCGAACTGGGCAGGACCGGACGCAACGTGTCGGTCGTCGGACTGGGCACCTGGCAACTCGGCGGGGACTGGGGCGAGGTCCGCGAGGAGGACGCCCTCGGAGTGCTCGACGCCGCCGCCGAAGCGGGGGTCACCTTCTTCGACACGGCGGACGTCTACGGGGACGGCCGGAGCGAACAGCTCATCGGCCGCTATCTGAAGGAGCGGCCCGACGCCGGGATCTTCGTGGCGACCAAGATGGGCCGCCGCGTCGACCAGGTGCCCGAGAACTACGTCCTGGACAACTTCCGCGCCTGGAACGACCGTTCCCGCGCCAACCTGGGCGTCGACACTCTCGACCTCGTACAGCTGCACTGCCCGCCCACCGCGGTCTACTCCTCCGACGAGGTGTACGACGCGCTGGACACGCTCGTGGCCGAGCAGCGGATCGCGGCCTACGCGGTCAGCGTCGAGACGTGCGCCGAGGCACTGACGGCCATCGCCCGCCCGGGGGTGGCGAGCGTCCAGATCATCCTGAACCCGTTCCGCCTCAAGCCGCTGGACGAGGTCCTGCCGGCGGCGCGGGCGGCCGGGGTGGGCATCATCGCCCGGGTGCCGCTGGCCTCCGGTCTGCTCTCGGGCAAGTACACCGCGGACACCGTCTTCGCACCCGAGGACCACCGCACCTTCAACCGGCACGGCGAGGCGTTCGACCAGGGCGAGACCTTCTCCGGCGTCGACTACGGAACGGGTGTGGCGGCCGCCGGCGAGTTCGCCGCGCTGGCCCCCGAGGGGGCGACCTCGGCGCAGACGGCGCTGCGCTGGATCATCCAGCAGCCGGGCGTCACCAGCGTCATCCCCGGCGCCCGCTCGACGGAGCAGGCACGGTCCAACGCGGCCGCCGCCGCGCTCGCGCCGCTTCCGCAGAGCACGCTGGACGCGGTGCGCGACCTCTACGACCGGCGGTTCCGCGCGACGGTCCACGACCGCTGGTAGTCACCGCCCGGAGAACAGGCTCATCCCCAGGAACACGGCCGCCAGGAAGGCGATCGCACCCGCGATGGCGCTGGCCACCCTGGGCCGGCGCCGGATCGCCTCGCCGGCGGTCCGCCGCCGGCCCTTCCCGGTCCGGGCCGCCGCACGCCGTCCGTGCCCGCCAGGTCCGTGAACGGTCCCCTGCCCCGCCGCTGCCTGCGGCAGCCGGTACGTCGTCGGCGCACCGGAGTCCGCTCCGGGCAGTGGGGCGGGCGCGGCGGGGAAGTGTGCGGGGGCGGGCGCCCGAGCGGGCTCCGGGTGGTGCGGCGGCAGCGGTTCCGGCCGGCCCCGCCAGGCGTCGCTGTGGAACCAGTCGGCGACCTGCTGGGCGGTGGGCCGCTCCTCCGGCTGCTTGGCGAGGAGGCCGAGCAGGTACGTGTCGAAGGCGGCGGGGACGTCCACGCCGCGGCGGCGCAGCGGCACCGGAGGCGTGTCCACGTGCTGGTACAGGGTGGCCGTCGCGGTGTCCGAGCGGAACGGCGGCTCGCCGAGCAGCAGTTGGTAGACGACACAGCCGAGCGAGTACATGTCGGACGCGGCGTCGGCCGTGCGGCCGAGCGCCCGTTCCGGGGCGAGGTAGAGGCTCGTACCGACGATCTGGCCCGTCGTCGTCAGCGCGGCGGACGGGTCGTCCACGAACTGCGCGATGCCGAAGTCCCCGATCTTGACGGTGCCTTCGCCGTCCAGCATGAGGTTTCCGGGCTTGATGTCGCGGTGGACGATGCCCTGGCGGTGCGCGGCGGCCAGCCCGGCGGCGGCCTGCCCCGCGATGTGGGCGGCCTGTTCGGGGCCCAGCCTCTCCTGGGCCAGCAGCAGATCCGCGAGGCTCCGGCCCTCGACCAGCTCCATCACGAGGAAGAGCCGGTTCTCCCAGGCCCCGAAGTCGAAGACGGCCACCAGATGAGGGTGGCTCAGTCGGGCGGCGGTCTGGGCCTCCAGGCGGAACCGGGCGGTGGCCGACTCGTCGGCGTGTTCGCCGAGGAGCAGCTTCACGGCGACGGCACGGCCGAGGATTTCGTCGGTGGCCCGCCAGACCTCACCCATCCCGCCCCGGCCGATGGCGGATATCAGCCGGTACCGACCAGCAACCAGCACCTGTGCACACCAATCTCGATAGCCCGGCCTCGCACGGCCCGGACCGAGGACCGCTTCGACTGCCGCGGCGACGGCCTCGCCGGGGCGAGAGCGGGGTGGGGGGAGCGCGGCAAGATCAGGATATCCGGCGCGCGGACCCCGTACGACCGGCCCTCCTCAACGGGCGGCGCCGCCCAGCGATTCGACGAGGGGAAGCAGCCGGTGCGGCACGCGTTCGCGCAGGGCGACCTCGGTCCGGGTCCTGACCACGCCGGGCAGTCGGATGAGCCGTTGGATGACGTCCTCCAGGTGCCCGTTGTCCCGGGCGACCACCCGGGTCAGCAGGTCGCCGCCGCCCGTGGTCGAGAACGCCTCGATGATCTCGGGCACGGCGGCGAGCGCGTCGCCCACCTCGTCCAGGTGGCCCTGCGTGACCTCCAGGTGCACGAAGGCGAGGACGGGGTGGCCGAGTGCGGCGGGGGAGAGGAAGGGGCCGCTCCCGGTGATCACGCCGTCCCGCTCCAGCCGGTCGATGCGTGCCTGGAGGGTGCCCCGGGCGATGGACAGGATGCGTGCGTACTCGCGCACGCTCGTCTGCGGCTGCTCGATGAGCAGCCGCAGGATACGGGTGTCGAGCGCGTCCACCGCCATGCTTCGCCGGCCTCTTTCGGTGCGTCCTCCGGGGGCCAGCGACTGTATCAACGGCCTCCGTGCGCGGCGGGCCGCGCGTCACCGTCCCGGCCGGATGTGCCCCGCGCACGGGCGGGTGGCGCGGGGCACGGACCGGACGGTCAGAACTGCACGTCGGAGCAGGCGTAGAACGCGTTGCCGGTGTCGGCGATCGTCCACACGCCGAGAATCAGGTGCTTGCCGGACTTCTGCGGCAGTACGCCGGAGTGGCTGACCGTCGAGCCGGGCAGCCGTCCGCCGAAGGGCACCGTGAGGAACGGCTGCGTCTCCAGGTCGGCCCGGGTGAGCGGCTTGGCGGGGTCGTAGCCGTCCTTGGTGATGTAGTAGCGGAAGTCGGTCGTGGCGTGCCGCGCCTCGATCCGCCAGTTGAACGTGTAGTTCTGGCCGGCGGTGACCTTGGTGGCGGGCCAGGCGCCGCCGCGGGGGTCGTCCAGCTCGGAGAAGCGGCCGATGCCGCCCGAGCAGATGTGGCCGTCGGCGGGGCCCCGGGTGGGGAAGCCCTTCGGGCCCTCGACGCTCGGGGGCTCCCACTGGATCTGCCCGCAGCGCTTGACGGTGCCGATCCCGCAGAGCTGCTGCCGGCTGATGGGGGAGTCGGTGTAGCCGTGGCTCTGGGCCGGGGCCGAGGTGGCCAGCAGGGCCGCACCGGCGACCGCCAGCCCGGCCAGTAACGAAGTGATCCTTTGGCGCATACGTCGCTCCTGGAGATGTGGGGTGATGTCCGGAGAGTGCTGCGGTCTAGACCAAGGGTGAGCGTAGCGATGGCAATTTGACATGTCTAGACCAAGGAAAGGCGGGTCGTGGGCCGGCTCCCCGGTGGTGCTGGTCCGTTGGCTGGTGACTGGTCCTCCAGATGGGCGGTGAAGTAGGCCAATGGCCCAGCGGATCGAGTTCAATTTGAGCCAACCGCCCTCCGGATGGTCTGATGTATCCGTCGATGGCGCTGCGGACCTCCGCGGCGCCTTTTTCGTGCCTGGAGGGAGAGCCGGTGAATCGGAGTGGGGGAGCGGCAGTGCTGAGGAAAGCGTTCGTGGCCCGGGACCCGGGACGGCTGCGCCTGCGCTTCGCGTCCCGCGCGGTGCTCGGCATCGGACTCGCCGTCGTGGTGTGCGGGCTCGTCGGCCACTCGCTCGTGGCGGCCATCACCGGCGGCCTGGCCGCGCTGCTCGCCCTGTTCACCGTGACCGACCCCACGGTCCGGGGTCAGGCGGTCACCACCGCGCTGCTGCCCGCCGTCGGCTTCCCCGTACTCGCGCTCGCCGCCGTACTCCACGATCACCCGCTCGCCCGCGACACCGCGTTCCTCGCGGTCATGGGGGCGGGGGTCTACGCGAGGCGGTGGGGGCCGCGCGGGCACTCGCTCGGCATCTTCGCCTTCATGGCGTTCTTCACCACGCAGTTCCTCCACACGCTGCCCGGGCAGCTGCCCGCGCTCTACTCCGCCGTCGCCCTGTCCCTGCTCTCGGCTTCGGCCGTCCGCTTCGGCCTCTGGTGCTACGAACGCCGGCTGACCGCCCCCGCCGCACCCGTTCCGCCGCCCTCCGGCACCGGTCTGGCCAGGGTCACCACCCGCCAGGCCGTCCAGGCGGTCACCGGCGGAGCGGTCGCGCTCATGGCCGGGCAGCTGATGTCCGACCAGCGCTGGTACTGGGCTGTCGGCGCCACCTGGTGGGTCTTCGTGAACACCGCCTCGCGCGGCGAGACCCTGGTCCGCGGCTTCCGCCGGGTGCTGGGCACCCTCATCGGCATCCCGGTCGGCCTCGCCGTCGTCGTCCCGCTGCACGGGGCGCCCGTGCCGACCGCCCTCGTCGTCGCCGCCGGGGTGTTCGGGATCTTCTACACGGCCGCGGTCTCCTACACCTGGATGATGCTCTCGGTGACGGTCATGGCCGGCGCGCTCTACGGCTCGCTGGGCGTGCTCGACCCCGGGCTGCTCGCCCTGCGGCTCGGCGAGACCGCCGTCGGCGCGCTCGGGGCGATGCTCGCGGTGCTGTGCGTCCTGCCCGTCACCACGCACGCCACGACCGACGCCTGGATCCAGCGCGCCCTGCGCTGCGTGCACGCCTGCACCGAGGAGGCCGCCGCCCGGCTCTCCGGCTCCGCCACCGCCGACCCGGCCCCGCGCGTCGCGGAGCTGGAGGCGCTCCTCGGACGCGTCCGCCTCTCGCTCGCCCCGCTGGTCCACCCGCTGAGCCCGCTCCGCGCCCGCCGGGCCCGGGCCGGACACGTGCTGGCCCTCCTCGACGAGTGCGCCCGCGAGGTGCGGGGCCTCGCCTCGGTGGCCGCCGACCCGGAGGCGTCCCACGACGCCCGGCTCGCCGCCGCCTGCTGGCGCGTCGAGAACGCGGTGGAGGCGCTGACCGGCCGCACGGCCGTCGCGTCCGCCGTCCCGGCGCACCTCGCCGCCACCGAACCCGCCCTCGCCCATCTGCACAGCCTGGAACGCGCCCTCGCCGAACTCGCCGCGCCGCTGCACAGCCCGCCGAGCGCCCCCCTGGTCACGGCCTGACCGCGTCCGGGCACGGGCCCGACCCGGCACCCTTGGTCTAGACCGCACTGTCGCACTGCTACCGTCGCGGCGAAAGATCACGACGGCCACGTCCGCCGCGCACAGCCGGCGGGGAGGAGCAGCGGTGGACAGCAGCAACGGAGCGGGACGGGCATTCATCGGGTCGTTCACCTCGGCGGGCGGACGGGGCGTCACCGTCGCCGCCGTGGACGCGGAGACCGGCGCGCTCACCGTCCTGGGGGCCACGGACGCCGTGCCCGACCCCTCCTACCTGGCACTCGGCCCCGGCGGCACGGTTCTCTACGCGGTCAGCGAGACCGAGCCGGGTGGTGCGGCGGCTCTCGACGTCAGCACGGACGACCCCCGTCCGCTCGGCGAGGTCCGGGCGGTGGACGGCGACGGCCCCACCCACCTCGCCCTCGCGGCCGGCCACCTGGTCACCGCGAACTACGGCTCCGGCAGCGTCAGCGTGCTGCCCGTCGCCGGGGACGGCACCCTCGGCCCGGTCGCCGCGGTTCTCGCGCACGAGGGCGGCGGACCGGTCGCGGACCGCCAGGAGGGCCCGCACGCCCACCAGGTGCTGCCCGACCCCTCCGGGGCCTGGCTGCTCAGCGTCGACCTCGGCACCGACTCGGTGCGGGTCTGCGCGGCCGACCCGGCCACCGGCGTGCTGCGCCCGCACGGCGAGACGGCCCTGCGCCCCGGCACCGGCCCGCGCCACCTGGCCTTCCACCCCTCGGGCCGCCACGCCTACGTGCTGAACGAGCTGGAACCCACGCTCACCGTGTGCCGCTGGGACGCCGCCACAGGCGTCCTGGAACCGGTCGGCGAGGTCCCGGTGCTGCCCGAGGGCGTGGCCGTCGAGAGCTACGCCTCCGAGGTCGTCGTCTCCCACGACGGCCGGTTCGTGTGGGCTGCCAACCGGGGCCACGACAGCATCTCCGTCCTCGCGCTCGACGCGACCGGTGAGAAGCCGTCCCTGGTCACGACCGTGGGCTGCGGCGGGCACTGGCCCCGCGACCTCGCCCTGGACCCGGCCGGGCGCCGGCTCTACGCGGCCAATGAGCGCAGCGGGAACGTCGCCTGGTTCACCGTCGACCCGGAGACCGGTGTCCCGGCCCACGGGGGCACCCTGGACGCCCCGGCGGCGTCCTGCGTGGTCTTCGGCTGAAAACGGGTGAGGCCCCGGCCCGGACTGCCGTCCGGGCCGGGGCCTCACGCATGCCGAAGAATCAGCGGGCCTGCGCCCCCTGGGCCACCGGGGGAACGATCCCGAGGGCCGACGTGTACATCGAGAGGACCAGCCTGCCGATCGCCGGGTACGCGCCCAGCGGCTCCGCGCTCGCGCAGCCGGCCTCCTTGGCCGCGGCGTCCAGCAGGCCCTCCGCCACCTCCGGGCCCACCAGGTACGGCGCCACGGCCAGCTGGAGCGAGCCGGAGCCCTTCAGCTGATCGGCGATCGCGGCGACCGAACCCTCCACGTCGAGCGCGGCGGCCATCACCGGCACCGCGAGCCGGGCCGCGAGCAGCATGCCCGTGATCCCCGCCGCCTGCACGGCCTCCTCGCCGCCCACCGTGGCGAGCACGATTCCGTCGGCGGCCGTCGCCACCGTGAAGAGCCTGGCCCGGTCCGCGCGGGCCAGCCCGGCCTCCGACAGCCGCACGTGCAGCGCCTCGGCCAGCAGCGGGTGCGGGCCGAGCACGTCGGTCAGCTCCGCCGGGGCCTCGCTGCCGGTGATCGCCTGACGTATCCGCTGCACCAGCGAGCTGTCCGGGCCCGCGAGCAGCGGGACCACCACGGCGGCCGGGCCCTCGGGCTCGGCGACCTCACGGCCCACGGCCAGCGCCTGCTCGTAGCGCGCGGTGCGCTCGGCGGCGGAATGCGCGATCACGGAGGCCAGCGCCGGGTACTCGGCGTCGTCCCCGTCCACGTAACCGATCAGGGCGTTCAGACCGGGAAGCTCGGAACGGGCGATGCTGATGACCTCTTCGGCCAGAGCGCGGCTCGTCGAGGAGGGGGTACCGGGGACGGCGAGAACGAGCGCGGCAGCGCCCTCGGGTGCGACCACGGGCTCCGGGCGGCGGTGCCGTCCGGACTGGCGAGGTCGCGGCATTCGTACAGGCAGGCCGGAAGCGGGCCCAGTGGGGGTGCTCATGGCGCCGCATGCTACTGGTTTTGGACGGCGCCCTGCGCGGGGAGGGTCCGGTCGAGCGGCCTCTGTCCGCTTTTATCCGATCGGCGGCTTACCGGCCGACTGCCCTGATCCGGTGCGGCCGTCCGTCCGCCCCGCACCCTACGCCACGGGCCCGGGAGCCGGAAGGCAGAGCAGCGTCGGGTGGTGCGGCAGCCTGAGCCCTCCGGTGTCCAGGGCCTGGGCGATACGCAGCGCACCGATCAGGGGATCACCCGAACCGGGGACGACCCGTGCCCGGGGCAGCAGTCGCGCCAGCTCCTCGCGCAGCGGTACGAGCAACGGTTCGCCCATCCGGAACAGCCCGCCCGTCAGAGCGACTTCGCAGGCGTCCTCGTCCGCCTCCGCCTCCGGGCACACCGCCGCGGCCGCCTCCGCGATGTGTGCGGCGGCTCCCCGCAGGATGCCCTCGGCGACCGGATCGCGGTCCGCGCACGCGGCCACCTCCGGTGCGAACGAGGCCAGCAGCGCGGGCCGGTCGGCGCGCGGGTAGAGCAGACCGGGCAGCTCCTGAGGCGGCCCGAACACCGCTTCCAGCCGGGCCAGCAGCGCGGGTGAACCGCCGCGCCTTCCGTCGTACGCGCGCATCGCGGCGTCGAGCCCGGCCCGCCCGATCCAGGCACCGCCCCCGCTGTCGCCCAGCAGATGCCCCCAGCCGTCCGCCCGCCGCCACCGTGTCAGGTCCGTGCCCAGTGCGATCAGCCCGGTGCCGGCGGCCACCACCACGCCGGGCCGCTGCCCGACCGCCCCGGCGTACGCGGTCACCGCGTCCGCCGCCAGCGCGATCCGGCGCACCCCCAGCGCGTCCGCCAGAGCGCCCGGCAGTTCGGCGCGCAGCTCGTCGCCGAGCGTGGCCATCCCCGCGGCGCCGACCGCCGCGGCGGTGATCCGCCCGCCGGGGACGTGCTCGTCGAGCAGGCCGCGTACGGCGGGCAGCACCTGCCCCAGGAGGTGCGCGGCGTCGATGCCGCGCGGTCCCGTGCGCACCGGACCCCCGCACGTGACGGTGGCCGGCGGGGCGTCGGCCTCCGCCGTCCCCAGCGCCACCCGGAGCCCGGAGCCGCCCGAATCCACGCCGAGTACCAAGGCGCCCGGTTGTCGGTGTGGCGTCATGGACCGGCTCCCGGGGCGTAGAGGTGAGGGACGGGCAGCACCCTATCCCGGGGCACCGCGCTGCGCCGGTAGGGTGATCTTCCGTGACAGCGCGACCGTTGAACGAAGTAGTCGAGCCCGGCTGGGCCGACGCCCTGGCCCCCGTGGCGGGGCGCATCGCCGCGATGGGTGATTTCCTGCGCGCGGAGGTCGCGGCCGGCCGCACCTACCTCCCCTCCGGGGCGAACGTGCTGCGCGCGTTCCAGCAGCCCTTCGAGGACGTACGGGTCCTGATCGTCGGTCAGGACCCCTATCCCACACCGGGGATGGCGATCGGGCTGAGCTTCGCGGTTGCCCCGGACGTCCGCAGGCTGCCGGGCAGTCTGGAGAACATCTACCGCGAGCTCAACGCCGACCTCGGCCTGCCCCGGCCGTCGAACGGCGACCTGACCCCGTGGACCCGTCAGGGCGTGCTGCTGCTGAACAGGGCGCTGACCACCGCGCCCCGTTCGCCCGGCGCCCACCGCGGCAAGGGCTGGGAGGAGGTCACCGAACAGGCCATCCGCGCCCTGGCCGCCCGGGGCAAGCCGCTGGTGTCCGTGCTCTGGGGCCGCGACGCCCACAATCTGCGGCCCCTGCTCGGCGACCTGCCGGCCATCGAGTCCGCCCACCCCTCCCCGATGTCCGCCGACCGCGGCTTCTTCGGCTCCAGGCCGTTCAGCCGGGTCAATGAACTGCTCGTCGCCCAGGGCGCCCAGCCGGTCGACTGGCGGCTTCCGTAGGAGAATTCCGCAGGACTCACACCTCGACCGCCGCCGCCCGCACGCACAGCACGTCCGGGAGATGGGAGGCGAGCTGCTCCCAGCTGTCCCCGTCGTCCGCGCTCGCGTACAACTCGCCGTTGCGGTTGCCGAAGTACACCCCGGCCGGGTCCGCGTCGTCCGTGCAGAGCGCGTCACGCAGCACCGTGCCGTAGTGCGCGCTCTCGGGCAGGCCCGCCGACAGCGGCTCCCAGTGGGCGCCCGCGTCGGTGGTCCGGTAGACCCGGCAGCGGTGCTCGGCGGGCACCCGGTCGGCGTCGGCGTTGATGGGGAAGACGTACGCGGTGTCCGCCCGGTGCGGGTGGGCGGCCACGGCGAAGCCGAAGTCCGAGGGCAGGCCCGCCCCGATGTCCGTCCAGTTGCCCCCGGCGTCGTCACTGCGGAAGACGCCCCAGTGGTTCTGGAGGTAGAGGCGGTCCGGGTCGGCCGCGTCCCGGCTGACCTTGTGCACGCACTGGCCGAACTCCGGGTCCGGGTCGGGCAGGAAGACCGCCGAGACCCCCTTGTTGGCCGGGGCCCAGCTCGCTCCGCCGTCGGAGGTCCGGAACACCCCGGCGGTGGAGACCGCGACCGTCACGGCGCGCGCGTCCCGCTCGTCGGTCAGGATCGTGTGCAGCCCCTCTCCGCCTCCGCCGGGCACCCACCGCGAACGCGTCGGGTGCTCCCACAGCGGGCGCACCAGCTCGAAGGACCCGCCGCCGTCCTCGGACCGGAAGAGCGCGGCCGGTTCCGTGCCCGCGTAGACCACGCCGGGCGCCTCGGGCCCCGCCGGCTGCAACTGCCACACCCGCTCCAGCGAGGTCCCGGTGAACTCGGGGAACTTCACCGCCGGGGTCTTCGGCTCGACCCAGCTCGCACCCAGGTCGTCGGAGTGGAAGACGGACGGGCCCCAGTGCGCGCTGTCCCCGCCGACCAGCAGCCGGGGCCGGCCGCCCCGGGTGTCGATGGCGACCGAGTAGATCGCCTGGGCGTTGAAATGCGGGCCCTCGAACTCCCATGCACCGCCGCGCCTGCGGCCGATGAAGAGCCCCTTGCGGGTGCCCACGGTAAGCAGTACCCCGGTCATGACCGAACCTCCCGAAACGCCGTTGTGCCGGATATCGGTCAGTCTGCACCCCGGCACTGACAGCGGCCCGGACCACGGCCCGGGGTGTCCCGGTCCGGGCGGGCCCTCAGCGGCAGGGCGGGGCCGTGCTGCTGCGGACCACCAGATTCGTCGCCAGGTCCACCCGGGTCGTGGCGGGCTGCCGGCCCCGGCCCAGGTCGAGGACCAGCCGGGCGGCCGTCTCGGCCATCTCGATCAGGGGCTGGCGCACCGTGGTCAGCGGCGGGCCGATCCAGCGGGTGAGCGGCAGGTCGTCGAAGCCCACGACGCTCAGGTCCTCCGGGATGCGCAGACCCAGCTCGCGCGCCGCCTCGTACACGCCGAGCGCCTGGAGGTCGTTGCCGGCGAAGACGGCGGTCGGCCGGTCCGCCGAGCGCAGCAGCTCCATCCCGGCCGCGTACCCCGCCTCGTGCGAGAACTCGCCCTCGCGGATCAGTGACTGGTCGATCGGGATGCCCGCCGTCTCCAGGGCGGCCCGGTAGCCGTCCACCCGGGCCCTGCTGCACATCATCCGGGACGGTCCGCTGACCACGCCGATCCTGCGGTGGCCCAGGCCGGTGAGGTGGCGGGTCGCGGCCAGGCCGCCCTGCCAGTTCGTCGTGCCGACCGACGGGATGTCGTCGCCGGGGTCTCCGGCCGGGTCGACCACCGCGTACGGGATGCTGCGGCTGGTGAGCTGCGCGCGCTGGGCGGCGGTGAGGTCGGACAGGACCAGGATGACCCCGACCGGCCTGCGGGCCAGTACTCCGTCGACCCAGGTCTGCCCGGGGCTGAGGCGGCCCGCGCTCTCCGAGAGGACCAGGCTCAGGCCCTCCTCGCGTGCGACGTTCTCCACCCCGCGTACGACCTCCATGGCCCACGCGCTGTCCAGCTCGTGGAAGACCAGGTCGATGAGTTGCGACTGCGTGGTCGAGCCGCGTCTGCGGCGGTAGCCGTGCTGGAGCAGCAGCTCCTCGACCTTGGTGCGCGTACCGGGCGCGACATCGGCACGCCCGTTCAGCACCTTCGAAACTGTCGGAGCCGAGACTCCGGCCGCTCGGGCGATTTCCGCCAGCGTGGCAGTGCCGTCCGACGGCGCTGCGGCAGGCGCATTCTCCTGATGTGACTGGACGTTTGCGGGGCTCATAGAGCGAATCGTAACCGCCCGGCGGCCCATCGGCGGCGAGAGCCCCGGCGAAAAATTCGCTGTCCGCGACCTCTTGACTGGCCGGAAACCCAACCGTACGGTTCCGGCAACATTCGCAAGCAACTCCGAAAGATTCGACAGAGGTGCGGTCATGCGGTCGGGAATTTTCACTCAGGGCAAGCGCGCGGCGAGATGGACCGCCGCCGGTGCGGCCATGGTCATGGCGGGAGTCCTGGCGGGTTGCGGATCGGACAGCGACAGCGGCAGCGGCGGTGGCGGCACGCTGACCGCGTACGTCTACGGCGACGACGCGGTGAAGGTGCAGCAGGCGGCGGTCAAGGAGTTCAACAAGACCTCCGACGTCAAGGTCAAGCTCGTCTCGGTGCCCGGTACCGATTACGTCAACAAGCTTCGCAGCGCCATGGGATCCCCCAGCGCCCCCGACATCTTCTTCAACTGGGGCGGCGGCTCCATCAAGCCGTACGTCGACGCGAACCAGCTGGTCGACCTCACCTCGACGTTCAAGAGCGACGCCACCCTGAAGGACGGCTTCCTGCCGTCGATCGTCACGGCCGGCAGCCTCGACGGGAAGGTCTACGGCGTCCCGATGCGCGGTATGCAGCCCGTGATGCTCTTCTACAACAAGGCCCTCTTCGCCGACAACAACGTCACGGTCCCCAAGACGTGGGAGGACCTGCAGCAGGCCATCAAGACCTTCAAGGGCAAGGGCATCACGCCGTTCGCCCTCGGCGGCTCCGACAAGTGGCCCGAGCTGATGTGGCTGGAGTACCTGCTCGACCGGATCGGCGGCCCCGACGTCTTCCGCAAGATCCAGAACGGTGACAGCTCCGCCTGGGGCGACCCGGCCGTCCTGAAGACCGCCCAGACCGTCAAGCAGCTCGTCGACGACGGCGCCTTCGGCAAGAACTTCAACTCCGTCGACTACGGAAACGGCGGTGCGCCCACCCTGCTCAACAAGGGCAAGGCGGCCATGCACCTGATGGGCTCGTGGGAGTACTCCACCCAGCTCGGCAAGGCGCCCGAGTTCGCCAAGAAGAACCTCGGCTGGACGAACTTCCCGACCGTCACCGGCGGCGTCGGCGACCCGGCCGACGTGGTGGGCAACCCCACCAACTACTGGTCGGTGAACGCCCGGACCAAGCACAAGGACGCGGCCATAGCCTTCCTCAAGGCCATGGCCTCCAAGTCCTACGCGCAGGCCCTCGTGGACAACGGCGACGTGCCCACCACCTCCAACGCCGCCTCCATGCTGAGCGGATCGCCGAACCCGAAGTTCGCCACCGACCAGTACGAGATGGTCCAGAAGGCCCCCGACTTCACCCTGTCCTGGGACCAGGCCCTGGAGTCCAAGATCGCCACCCCGCTGCTCACCGAGATCAGCAAGCTGTTCGCCGGCAAGTCCACGCCCGAGCAGTTCGTCGCCGCAATGAAGGCCGTCAAGTAACGATGTCGCACGTCTCCTCGTCACCGAAGGTGCGCGGAGGACGGAAGGCGGCCGTCGGAAACGTCGGCCGCCCCCCGGTCGCCTGGGCACTGCCCGGCATCCTCTTCTTCGCCCTCTTCGCGATCGTCCCGCTGGCGATCGCCGTGTACCTCTCCTTCTGCCACTGGGACGGGCTGAACTCCCCGACCTCCGCCGGCACGGCCAACTGGACCCGGCTCTTCAAGGACCCCGAGTTCCGCCAGGCCGCCTGGCTCAGCCTGCTCCTCACCACCATCAGCTGGGCCTTCCAGACCCCGGTGGCCCTGCTCCTCGGCGTCTGGGCGGCCGGCCGGCAGCGCAGCCGCGCCGTGCTCTCCGCGATCTTCTTCATCCCGCTGCTGCTGTCCACCACCGCCATCGCGATGCTGTTCCACGCGCTGCTCGACCCGAACTTCGGAGTCATCAAGGAGATCGGGCCCTGGTTCGGCATCGACCCGAACATCATGGGCTCGTCCACCGGCGCCCTGCTCACCGTGGCGTTCGTCGGAGGCTGGCAGTTCATGCCCTTCCACACCCTGATCTACCAGGGCGGCACCCGGCAGATCCCGCAGGTCCTCTACCAGGCCGCCGAGATCGACGGCGCGGGCATGTTCCGGCAGTTCTTCCACATCACCCTGCCGCAGCTGCGCAACACCATCACGACCTCCTCGGTCCTGATGATCGTCGGCTCGCTGACCTACTTCGACACCGTGCTCATCATGACCAAGGGCGGTCCGGGCACGGACACCACCATCCTGCCGTACCTGATGTACCGCACCGGTTTCCAGACCTACGACCTCGGATACGCGGCCGCGATCGCGACCGCCCTCGTCGTCGTCGCCACCGCGATCTCGCTGATCCTCGTCCGCTTCAGCGGCTTCGGGAACATGCGCTCCACCCGGGAAGGTATGTGACGCGATGTCGATCGACACCCGCCCCGCGGCGCACCCCAAGCAGCCCCTGACACGCACCCGCCCCACCGCCCCGCGGCGACGCCGCAGGTGGGGCAACCCGCTGGCCGGCCTCGGCTCGCTGGTCTGGCTCGTGCTCGTGATCGTCCCGCTCTACACGCTGGTCTCGTCCTCGCTGATGCACCAGGACGAGGCGCTGAACGGCGACCCGCTGGCCATCCCGACCGACCCGACGCTCGACAACTACCGCACGGTGCTGGACAGCGGCTTCTCCACGATGCTCTCCAACACGGCGATCGTCGCCGTGGCGACCACGGCGATCGTGCTGGTCCTCTCGATCCCCGTCGCGTACGTCGCGGTACGCACCCGCAGCAGGCTCTCCGGACTCGCCTTCCGCACCTTCCTGCTCGGCGTCGCCATTCCCGCCCAGGCCGTGATCGTGCCGCTCTACCTGCTCATCAGCAAGATGGGCCTGTACGACAGCCTGCCGGCCATCATCCTGCCGACCGCGGCGTTCGCGATGCCCGTGGCGGTGCTGATCCTCAGCGGCACCATGCGCGACGTCTCCGAGGAGATGTACGAGGCCATGGCGCTCGACGGCGCCTCGTCGCTGCGGATGCTGTGGCAGCTGGCCATCCCGATGTCCAAGGCGGGCATCAGCACGGTCGCGATCTACACGGCGCTCCAGGCGTGGAACGGCTTCCTGTTCCCGCTGATCCTGACCCAGTCGGAGGAGAACCGTGTGCTGACCCTCGGTCTCTTCAACTTCATGTCCCAGTTCGGGGTGAACATCCCGGCGGTGCTCGCCGCGATCGTGCTCTCCGTCGTACCGATCTTCGCCGTGTACCTCGTGGCACGCAAGGCACTGGTCAACGGACTGATGGGGGTGGGCGGCAAGTAACACACCCACGCCGCCGCGTACCACCGCACTCTTGAGAGGAATCCCCGCCGCCATGGCAAACCCCCCTGTTCCGCATGCCCGCAGGACCGAAGCGGCCACCGCCGTCGACGGCCCCTGGCAGGACCCCGCGCTCGCCCCCGAGGAGCGTGTGGCCGATCTCGTCTCCCGGATGACCCTCCAGGAGAAGACCGCCCAGCTGTACGGAATCTGGGTGGGCGCCGACGCCGACGGGGACGGGGTCGCCCCGCACCAGAACGAGATGGTCGACGTCATCGACTGGGACGCACTGATTCCGCGCGGTCTCGGCCAGCTGACCCGCCCCTTCGGCACCGCCCCCGTCGACCCCGCCGTCGGCGCGATCTCGCTCGCCCGGGCCCAGCGGGCCATCACGGACGCCGGCCGCTTCAGGATCCCGGCGCTCGCCCACGAGGAGTGCCTGGCCGGCTTCACCGCCTGGGGCGCCACCGCCTACCCCGTCCCGCTCTCCTGGGGCGCGGCCTGGAACCCGGATCTGGTCACCGAGATGGCCCACCGGATCGGCAGCGACATGCGGTCCGTGGGCATCCACCAGGGCCTCGCCCCGGTCCTGGACGTCGTGCGCGACCTGCGCTGGGGCCGCGTCGAGGAGACCATCGGCGAGGACCCCTACCTCGTCGCCACGATCGGCACCGCGTACGTGAAGGGCCTGGAGTCCGCCGGCATCGTCGCCACCCTCAAGCACTTCGCCGGGTACGCGGCATCGGCCGGCGCCCGCAACCTCTCGCCGGTCCGGGCCGGAGCCAGGGAGCTGGCCGACGTCATCCTGCCGCCCTTCGAAATGGCCCTCCTCGACGGCGGCGCCCGCTCCGTCATGCAGTCGTACGCGGAGATCGACGGCGTTCCGTCGGCGGCCGACCCCGCCCTGCTCACCGGGCTGCTCCGCGACACCTGGGGCTTCGAGGGCACCGTCGTCGCCGACTACTTCGCCATCGGTTTCCTGGAGACGCTGCACAAGGTCGCCGAGGGCCGCGCCGACGCCGCCCGCCTCGCGCTGCAGGCGGGGGTCGACGTGGAACTGCCGACCGTCCGCAGCTACGGTGACGAACTCGCCGCCGCCGTCCTGGCCGGCACGGTCCCCGAGGCCCTGGTCGACCGCGCGCTGCACCGGGTCCTCCTCCAGAAGTGCGAACTCGGGCTGCTCGACCCCGACTGGACCCCGCTCCCCGCGCTCCTGCGCGACACCGACCCGGAGCAGGCCCGCGAGACCATCGACCTGGACCCGCCGCGCAACCGCGCCCTCGCCCGCGAACTCGCCGAACAGGCCGTGGTCCTGCTCGCCAACCCGCAGGGGGTGCTGCCGCTCGCCGGGACCGGGCGGATCGCGGTGATCGGTCCCCGCGCCGACGACGCGCTCGCCATGCTCGGCTGCTACTCCTTCCCCAGCCACGTAGGCGTCCTGCACCCCGAGACCGCCATGGGCATCGACATCCCCACCGTGCTCGACGCGGTGCGCGGCGAGTTCCCCGGGGCCACGGTCACCGGCGCCCCCGGCTGCGAGGTGGACGGCACCGACACCTCGGGCATCGCCGAGGCGGCCGGCCTGGCCCGGGACGCGGACGTGTGCGTCGCCGTACTCGGCGACCGGGCCGGGCTGTTCGGGCGCGGCACCTCGGGCGAGGGCTGCGACGCCGACGACCTCGCGCTCCCGGGCGTGCAGGGCGAACTGCTCGACGCGCTGCTGGACAGCGGCACCCCGGTCGTCCTGGTCCTGCTGACCGGCCGCCCGTACGCGCTCGGCCGGTGGGCAGACCGTGCCGCCGCCGTGGTCCAGGCGTTCTTCCCCGGTGAGGAGGGCGGCCCGGCCCTGGCCTCCGTGCTCTCCGGCCGGGTCAGCCCCTCCGGCCGGCTGCCGGTCTCCGTGCCGCGCCACCCGGGCGGCCAGCCGTGGACCTACCTCCAGCCGCCGCTCGGGCTCGCCAACGGGGTCAGCAACCTGGACCCGACGCCGCTGTACCCCTTCGGCCACGGCCTCACGTACACCTCCTTCGCCTGGGAGCCCGGCGCCCCCGCCCCGGAGGAGATCCCCACCGACGGCTCGGCCGACATCGAGCTGACCGTCCGCAACACCGGGGACCGGGCGGGCGCGGAGGTCGTCCAGCTCTACGTGCACGACCCGGTCGCCCAGACGACCCGGCCCGACACGCGGCTCATCGGCTACGCCCGGGTCCCGCTGGACGCGGGCCAGGAGGCGCGGGTGCGCTTCCGGTTCCACGCCGACCTGGTGTCCTTCACCGGGATCGGCGGGCGACGCGTCGTGGAGCCGGGCGCGCTGGAGCTGCGGCTCGCCACGTCCAGCGGTGCCGAGGACATCCGGCACACGGTGCACCTGCGCCTCACCGGACCCGAGCGCACGGTGGATCACCGGCGCCGGCTGGTGTGCGACGCCGAGGTCGAAGCCATGCCGGCGGTCGCTCCCGTACAGGGCTGACCGCCCCCGTACCCCGGGGGGGGGGGGGGGGGGGGTGGCCGCAACGCCCCCGCCCGGTCCAGAGATCCACGAAACTTTCGAAACACCCACACCCGCGCACGCCTCCCGGTCACCGGGGTCCGGCCGTGCGCGCTCTCTCGAAGGGTTTCTGTCATGCGCAAGCCAATCAAGGCTGTTCTGGTCGGCACCGCCGCCGCCGCTCTGCTCGCCCCGTGCACCATCAACGCCTTCGCCGCCCACGACGACCACGGACGCGGGCACCAGGACACGCGGGCCACCACCCTCGGCGCCCTCGGCCTGCGGTCGGGCGTGCGCATCGGCACCGCCGTCGACATGGCGGCCCTGGCGGACGACGCGCCCTACCGCGCCAAGGCGGCGAGCGAGTTCAGCTCGGTCACCCCCGAGAACGTCATGAAGTGGGAGGTCGTCGAGCCGGCTCGCGGACAGTACGACTGGAAGGCGGCCGACGAACTGGTCGACTTCGCCCGCGCCAACGGCCAGCTCGTGCGCGGCCACACCCTGCTCTGGCACAACCAGCTGCCCGCCTGGCTCACCACCGGCGACTTCACCGCCGACGAACTGCGCGCCATCCTGCGCAAGCACATCACCGACGAGGCCCGCCACTTCAAGGGCCGCATCTGGCAGTGGGACGTCGTCAACGAGGCGTTCAACGAGGACGGCAGCCTGCGCGACAGCATCTGGCTCCAGAAGCTGGGCCCCGGCTACATCGCGGACGCCTTCCGCTGGGCCCACGAGGCCGACCCCAAGGCCAAGCTCTTCATCAACGACTACAACATCGAGGGCGTCAACGCGAAGAGCACCGCCCTCTACGACCTGGTCGTCAAGCTGCGCAGGCAGCACGTACCGATCCACGGTGTCGGCATCCAGGGCCACCTGTCCGTCCAGTACAACGCGCCCCACGACATCGCCGAGAACATGAAGCGGTTCGACGACCTCGGCCTGGAGACCGCGATCACCGAGGCCGACGTCCGTATCCCGATGCCCTCCGACAGCACCAAGCAGGAGGCCCAGGCCGAGGGCTACGACGTGCTGCTGCGCGGCTGCCTGCTCACCCGCAAGTGCACCGACTTCACGGTATGGGGCTTCACCGACAAGTACTCCTGGGTGCCCGACACCTTCGAGGGCGAGGGCGCGGCCAACCTCTTCGACGAGGACTACAAGGCCAAGCCCGCCTACAGCGCCCTGCGCGACGACCTGCTCCTCGCCGGCGGCCGTAACTGAGTACGGAGAAGGAGAGCAGGATGGACAGCGACACTCCCGGCCCGGGCAGCTCCGGCAACGGCACGCCCCGCCGGGCCACCCGCAGATCGGTCCTCGGCCTCGGCCTGGGCCTCACCGCACTCACCGCCACACCCCTCGGCTCCCTCGTCGGACTGGCCGGTGAGGCGTCCGCCACCGGACACGGCCCCGCGCCCCGGCCCACCGACCCCGGCGCCTACATCTCGTTCACCGCCCGGCGCGGCAGCTTCCCGCTGGTCAGGCACGGACGGGCGGCACCGCTCCTGGTCAGCGACAGCGACTGGCCGGGCGTCGTCAGGGCCGCCGGCGACCTCCGCGACGACATCGCACGCGTCACCGGGGTCCGCCCCGCCCTCTCGCACGGGACGGTGCCCGAGGCCCGCGAGATCACCATCGTCGGCACCGTGGGCCGCAGCCCCCTGATCGACCGGCTGGTCGCCGATGGCCGGCTCGACGTCTCCTCGATCCGGGGCAAGTGGGAGACGAGCCTCCAGACCGTCGTCGACAACCCGCTGCCCGGCGTCGAACGCGCCCTCGTCATCGCGGGCAGCGACCAGCGCGGGACGATCTTCGGGGCCTACGACGTCTCGCGCGGCATCGGCGTCTCGCCCTGGTACTGGTGGGACGACGTCGTCCCCGTACACCGCGACGAGATCCACGTACTGCCCGGACGGCACACCCAGGGCACCCCGGCCGTGAAGTACCGCGGCTTCTTCATCAACGACGAGAACCCGGCCCTCGGCACCTGGGCCCCCGCCTACTTCGGCCCCGGCAAGGCGCCCGGCTTCGAGGGCGGTTTCAACGCGGACTTCTACGCCCGCGTCTTCGAGGTCATGCTCCGGCTCAAGGCCAACTACCTGTGGCCGGCCGTCTGGGGCCGCGCCTTCGCCGAGGACGACCCGCTCAACCACGCCACCGCCAAGGCGTACGGCGTCGTCATGGGCACCTCGCACGAGGCACCCATGATGCGCGGCATCGAGGAGTGGAACCGGCACGCCGTCGCCGCCGTGCGCGACAGCGAGGGCAACGTCACCACCCCCGGCCACGACCCGTACGGCGGCACCGGCGAGTGGTCCTTCCGCCGCAACGCCGACGCGCTCAAGGCGTACTGGGCGGACGGCATCCGCCGGATGAAGGACGAGGATTTCGAGGGCGTCGTCACCCTCGGCATGCGCGGCAACGGCGACGTCAGCCTCCCCGACGGCGACGGCATCGAGCTGATGAGCGAGATCATCGCCACCCAACGGCAGATCCTCGCCGAGGTCTCCGGCAAGGACGTCACCACCATCCCGCAGGTCTGGACCCTCTACAAGGAGGTCCAGCGCTACTGGGACCGGGGCCTGCGCGTCCCCGACGACGTCACCGTGGTCCTCACCGACGACAACTGGGCCAACGTCCGCAAGCTCCCCGACCCCGCCGAGGGCCCGAGGCGGGGCGGCTACGGGCTGTACTACCACTTCGACTACGTGGGCGTCGGGCGCAACTACAAGTGGGTCGACACCGCGTCCCTCCCCAACATGTGGGACCAGCTCCACCAGTGCGACGCGTACGGCAACCACGGTCTCTGGGTCACCAACGTCGGCGACCTCAAGGGCAACGAACTGCCCACGCAGTTCTTCTTGGAGTACGCCTGGAACCCGGAGCGCTGGACCCTGGACCGGCTGCCGGAGTGGGAGGAGACGTACGCCCGGCAGAACTTCGGCGAGAAGCAGGCCGCCGAGATCGCCTCCGTCCTGCGTGAGTACGCCCGGCTCCAGGCCCGCCGCAAGCCCGAACTGCTCAACAGGCGCATCACCCTCGACCCGGCCAAGGACCCCGCGACCGACAGCTCGGCCGTGGTCTACGACGACCGGTCGACCCCCTTCAGCCTCGTCCACTACCGCGAGCTGGAACGCGTCACCGAGGAGTGGCGCCGGCTCGGCGAGCGCGCCGGGCGGATCGGGCGCAGGCTTCCCGCCTCCGCGCAGGACGCCTGGTACGAACTGGTCGGCTACGAGGTCGCGGCCACCGCCAACCTGTACGCGCTGCGCGAGGCGGAGTTCACCAACATCCACTACGCGGCCCAGGGCCGGGCCCTCACCAACGAGCTGGCAGCCACCGCGGAGGCGCGACTCGCCGACGACTTCGCCCTGGCCGACCGCTTCAACAAGAAGATCGCGGGCGGCAAGTGGCAGGGCTTCCAGACCCAGCCGCACATCGACTACGGCGACGTCGAACGCTACGGACCCAACGCGCCCTGGCAGCAGCCCGAAGTCGACAACGTGGCCATCAAGGACGTGCTCTTCCCGGCCGTCAAGCGCATCGACCTGCCCGCCGGGGCCCGGATGGGCGTCGCCGTCGACGGTTCCACCGCGTGGTGGCCGCACGAGACCGCGCCCGCCGTGCTGCCGGTGTTCAGCCCGTACCAGACCCGGCCCGCGCAGTACATCGAGGTGTTCAACCGGGGCCGCGATCCGTTCGACTACCGGGTGCGGACCGGAGCGTCCTGGCTGACCGTCGACCGGGTGCGCGGCCGCGTCACCACGCAGGACCGGATCACCCTGCGCGTCGACTGGGACCGCGCGCCCAAGGGCGTCACCCGCGTCCCGGTCGTCGTCACCGGGCCGGACGGGACGGAGGTGACCGTCACGGCGGTGGCCGACCGCCCCACGCTCTCCCGGTCCCGGCTCGGCGGCTTCCTGGAGGCCGGGGGATACGTGTCCATCGAGGCCGACCACTACCACCGGGCGGTCGGCGGCGGGGGCGTCACCTGGCAGCGCATCCCGGACATCGGACGCACCGGGGCCGGCATGGAGCCCTTCCCGGTCACCGCCGCCCGCCGGACGCCCGGCGGCCGGAGCCCGCGCCTGGAGTACCGGGTCAGCCTCTTCACCACCGGGCCGGTCACCGTGTACGCGTACCTCTCGCCCCGTAACAACGCGCTGCCGACCGACGGGCTGACGTACGCGGTCTCCTTCGACGACGCCGCCCCGCAGCGGGTGAACGTCACCGAGGCGACGGGGGCCGACGACGGGACCATGAACCCGCAGTGGGCCCGGCACACCTCCGACAACGTCAACATCACCGGCACGGTCCACCGCATCACCGGTCCCGGGGTGCATGTGCTGAAATTCTGGATGGTCGACCCGACGGTGGTCCTCCAGAACCTGGTGATCGACACCGGCGGCCTCGAACCGAGCTACCTGGGCCCGCCGGAAAGCCTCCGGCTGGACTGAGCCCGGGGCACGGAACGTACACGGGAAGGTGCGCACGATGACGGACGAGCACGGGGACGGCGGAATCCTGGAGGTCGCCCCCGCCGGGGCGGCGGTCGGGATCACGGTCGCGGTCCCGTCCGGCGGGCACACCTTCCTGTGCACCCCGGCCCGGGCCCGGGAACTGGCCGCCGCCCTCGGCCTCGCGGCGGACGAGGCCGAGAGCGGGCCGGCCGACCCCGTCACCGTCAGGGCGGAGGAACTGCGCCGGGGCGATGTGCGCGACGGAGACCGCGCCATGACCGTGGAGGCCGTCCGCGTCGAAGGCGGCACCGCCCACGTCACCTGGGCGTCCGGCGCCGGGCGCAGCTGGAACCAGATGTACGACGCCGACGCCGCCATCCCGCTCCGGCGCCGGGGCCGGCTGCCGGGCGCCTAGGGCGAGGGCCGCCCGTTCGCGCGCGGCCCGGCGGCGGGCGCACCCTGGAAGGAGACCTTCCGGAGGTGGACCGCCATGACCCGAACCGCTGTCGGATGGCACATCGAGCTCGCATTCGAGGAGGACACCCACCGCACCCGCGCGGCCGCCCTGGTGCGGCTCTCCGACGGGCAGGAGGTGCGCGCCCACGGCTACGCCAGCCGCCACCCCTCCGACGCCGAGCAGCCACGGGTGGGGGAGGAGATCGCCGGAGCCCGCGCGCTCAACGAACTGGCGATGAAGCTCCTGACCAAGGCGCACGACGAGATAGACGACGCGGCCGGCCGCAGCTCGTACCCGCTGAAACCCCGCTGACCCGGACCCCGCGAAACGGCAGTCCGCTTGTACGAGAGTGGTCGTAATTTGACGGGCGTCGTACTACGGGATGTATCGTACTAGCGATCCTTCCGTACCCGGCGAAACGGAGTCCGTCGTGAGTGCCCTCTTCGAGCCCTATACCCTCAGGTCGCTTGTCGTGCCCAACCGGGTGTGGATGGCGCCGATGTGCCAGTACAGCGCCGCGGTGGAAGGGCCGGAGACGGGTGTGCCCAACGACTGGCACTTCGCCCACCTCGCCGCCCGGGCCACCGGCGGCACCGGCCTGATCCTGACCGAGGCCACGGCCGTCAGTCCCGAGGGCCGCATCAGCCCGGCCGACCTCGGCATCTGGAACGACACCCAGACCGAGGCGTTCCGCCGGATCACCGACTTCGTCAAGGCGCACGGCTCCGTGGCCGGCATCCAGCTCGCCCACGCGGGCCGCAAGGCGTCGACCGCCGCCCCCTGGACCGGCGGCGGCCCCGTCGGACCCGAGGAGCACGGCTGGACCCCGGTCGGCCCCAGCCCGCTGCCGTTCGACGACGGCTACCCGGTCCCGCACGAACTCACCACCGACGAGATCGCGCGCGTCGTGGACGACTTCCGCCAGGCCGCCCGCCGCGCCCTCGACGCGGGCTTCCAGGTCGCCGAGGTGCACGGTGCGCACGGCTACCTCATCGGCCAGTTCCTCTCCCCGCACAGCAACCACCGCACCGACGAGTACGGCGGCAGCTTCGAGAACCGCGTCCGCCTCGCCCTCCAGGTGGTCGACGCCGTCCGCGAGGTGTGGCCCGAGGAGCTGCCGGTCTTCTTCCGCGTCTCCGCGACGGACTGGCTCACCGAGAACCCCGAGGACGAGCGCGAGGGCTGGACGGCCGACGAGACCGTGCGCCTCGCGGCGCTCCTGCGGGACCACGGGGTGGACCTGCTCGACGTCTCCACCGGCGGCAACGCGCCCCGCGCCCGTATCGCCACCGGCCCGGGCTACCAGGTGCCCTTCGCCGAGCGCGTGAAGCGGGAGACCTCGCTGCCGGTGGCGGCCGTCGGCCTCATCACGGACCCGCAGCAGGCCGAGAAGATCCTCACCGAGGGCCGCGCGGACGCCGTCCTCCTCGGCCGCGAACTGCTGCGCAGCCCCTCCTGGGCGCGGGACGCGGCCCGCGCGCTGAACGGCACGGTGCACGCCCCCACCCCGTACGGCTACGCCATCTGACCCACCCTGAGGGCTTGCCCTTTCGTACCCGACCGCCCCCTTCGCACCCAAGGTGTGCGAAGGGGGCGGTCTGCGTGCTCCCTCGCGGGACCCGCACCGGCCGTTCTTTCTATCGTTGAAAAATCCTCGCGCACGACTGTTGTTTTGCGTTTGATGCTGTGGCTCAATGTTCGATTGTGTGCTGTGCCTCACAGGTTCGAGGCACTTCAGCTCTCTCGACAGGACGACGCCTTGAGACCACAAACGCCCCACCCCCGCGCTCTGTTCAGGACGGCGGCCTGCGCCGCCGCGCTGCTCATCCCCCTCGGCGCCACGCTCGTCCCGGCCGCTGCGGCCGCCCCCGCGAGCGCCGCCTCGACCACCTTCAAGGCCGGCGACCCGGCCACCACCGTCCACGGGCTGAAGGGCGAATACTTCAGCATGTCCGCGCCGGGTGCGCGCGACTTCGACAAGCTGGGCGGGGTCTCGCTCGACCCGAACATCAACTTCCCCGGCCTCACCGGCACGTTCGAGTCGACCACCGGTCGGACGGAGAACACCACCGCCCGCTGGACCGGCTTCATCACCGCCCCCGAGGACGGCGACTACACCTTCGCCGCCAGCGGCGACAACGGCTTCCGGCTGTTCATCGACGGCAAGGCCGTCATCGACCACTGGGAGCCCGACTGGGACAACGAGCAGACCAGCGCGCCGATATCGCTCAAGGCCGGCGAGGCGCACGAGTTCAAGCTGGAGATGTTCCAGGACACCGGCGGCGCCAACATGTTCCTGCGCTGGTCCAGCGCGAACCTGGCCAGGCAGTTCGTCCCGGAGTCCGCCTTCACCCCGCCCGCCGACTTCGAGGTCTACCCGGTCGGGCTGAGCGTCGCGGACAACGGCACCGAACTGCACGCGGTCTTCGACGACCAGGTCAGCGACTACGCGGACCTGAAGAACCACCTCACCATCGAGGCCGACACCACCCCGATGCCGGTCAAGTCCGTCACCCGGACCCGCGACGGCAGGGAACTCGTCGTCAAGCTGGACGCCGCCGTCCTCAAGGACCAGCGCGTCAAGATCGCGTACGACGGCAAGGGCGGCCTGAAGGCGGGCGGCGAGACCGTCCCCGACATCAACCGCACCGCCACCAACAACTCCACGCACCGCCTCACCACCAAGTGGGGCGACAAGGTCGACCGCAACCACCCGCTGCCCGAGTACCCCCGGCCGCAGCAGGTGCGCGACAAGTGGCAGAACCTCAACGGGCAGTGGGAGTTCGCCGGGGCCGAGGCGGGCGAGAAGCCCGTCTTCGGGAAGAAGCTCGGTGAGCGCATCACCGTGCCGTACCCGGTCGAGTCGCAGCTCTCCGGCCTGGAGCGCCACGAAGACCACATGTTCTACCGCAAGCTCGTCACCGTTCCGAAGAACTGGGCCGTCAAGGGCGACAAGCACGGCAAGAGCAACCGGCTGAAGCTCAACTTCGGCGCCGTCGACTACCAGGCCACCGTTTGGGTCAACGGCAAGCAGGTCGCCGAGCACACCGGCGGCTACACCGCCTTCAGCGCCGACATCACCGACGCGGTCAAGGGCAGCGGCCCGCAGGAGATCGTGGTCGCGGTCACCGACACCACCGGACCAGACCAGCCCACCGGCAAGCAGTCGGCCAACCCCGGCGGCATCTTCTACACCGCCTCCTCCGGCATCTGGCAGACCGTCTGGATGGAGCCCGTCGCCCCGGCGGCCGTCGACTCCCTGACGACCACCCCGGACATCGACAAGGGCCGCCTCGCCCTGAAGGTGAACTCCGGGGACGCCTCGAAGTCGGCCCGGATCACCGCCGTCGCCCGCGACAAGAAGGGCAAGGTCGTCGGCACGGTCACCGGACCGGCCAACAGCGACCTGAGCCTGCCCGTCGCCAAGCAGCACCTGTGGACGCCGGACGACCCGTACCTGTACGACCTGGAGGTCACCCTCAAGGACGGCCGGTACAAGGACACCGTCGACAGCTACTTCGGCATGCGCTCCGTCGGCATCGCCAAGGTCGGCGGCTACCAGAAGATCGTCCTCAACGGGAAGCCGTTCTTCTCGCTCGCCCAGCTCGACCAGGGCTTCTACCCGGACGGCCTGAACACCGCGCCCAGTGACGACGCGCTGGTCTTCGACCTGAAGGCGCAGAAGGACCTCGGCTTCAACTCCGTGCGCAAGCACATCAAGGTCGAGCCCGCCCGCTGGTACTACCACGCCGACCAGCTCGGTCTGTTCGTCTGGCAGGACTTCGTCTCCGGCAACCTCACCAACGAGAAGGGCCACCAGGCTTTCCTCGACCAGGGCGCCGAGATGATGAAGCAGCTCCACAACTACCCCTCGATCGGTTCCTGGATCGTCTTCAACGAAGGCTGGGGCGAATGGGACCGCACCGAGACCGGGAAGATCACCGAGAAGGTCCAGGCCGCCGACCCCTCCCGCATCGTCAACGCCCACAGCGGTGTCAACTGCTGCAACTCGAAGGGTGACTCGGGCAAGGGCGACATCATCGACCACCACGACTACAACAACACCGACCCGGCCTTCCCGGACGCCGGCCGCGCCGCGATGGACGGCGAGCACGGCGGCTTCACCCTGCGGATGCCCGGCCACATGTGGCCCGGCGCCCCGACCGTGATCTACAGCGGTGTCGCCGACAAGGCCGCGCTGACCGCCAAGTACGTCGAGAACACCCGCAAGTACTACCTGGAAGCGGCCGGCGCCGAACTCTCCGGCTCCATCTACACCCAGGTGACCGACCTGGAGAACGAGCTCAACGGCCTCTGGACGTACGACCGCCGCGAGATCAAGGTCAATGCCGCCGAGGTCCGCGAGATCAACCAGCAGGTCATCGCCGCCGGCGCCGCAGCGGGCTCCCGCACCCCGGTCAAGGGCGGCGGCTCCTGGTCGCTGGACGAGAACAAGGGCACCAAGGCCGCCGACAGCGGCCCGAACCACAAGGACCTCACCCTCTCCGAGGGCACGTCCTGGACCCCCGGCGTGCACGGCTCGGCGCTGAAGTTCAACGGTGAGGGCCAGTACGCGGAGACCGACGGCCCGGTCGTCGACACCACCGGCGACTACACCGTCTCGGCATGGGCCTCCCTGGACGCCCTCCCGGGCAACTACGCGACCGTCGTCAGCCAGGACGGCCGGCGCCAGGAGAACCCGTTCTACCTCCAGTACGGTCAGGGCGCGTTCGCCTTCTCCACCCCCGGCGCCCACCGCGCCCGGGCGGAGATGACCCCGGAGCTCGGCCACTGGTACCACCTGGTCGGCGTCCGCAGCGGTGACCGGATCAAGCTGTACGTGGACGGCAAGCTCGCCTCCACCGCCGCGGCCGGATCGGCCGACGTGAGCAGCGGCGCCCTGTCCGTGGGACGCGCCAAGTGGTCGGGCAACAACACCGACTTCTGGAACGGCTCCGTGGACCAGGTCCAGGTGTACGACAAGGCGCTCACCGACCAGGAGGTGACCGCGCTGTACGACGGCGGGAAGGCGTAAGCCCTCCCCGCTCCCAGGACCGCTCCCGGCGGTGCGGTGCAAAGGCCCGCACCGCCGGGAGCTTCCGGCTGTCCGAAGAAGGACCCCTACGCTGCGCTGCTCTCCCTGACCAGCAGCCGGTGCGGCACCACGATGCGCCGCGCCGCCAGCCCCGAGAGCCGACCGAGGACGCGCTCGCTCAGGCACTGCACCGCCCGCTCGGCGATCTGCGCCAGGTCCGGCGAGACCGTGGTCAGCGAAGGCGTGGAGAACCGCCCGTCCTCGATGTCGTCGAAGCCCACCAGCGCCAGCTCCTCGGGCACCCGCACCCTCCGCTCACCGGCCGCCCGCAGCGCCCCCAGGGCCAGTTCGTCGCTGAAGCAGAACACCGCGTCCGGGCGCTCCGGCAGATCCAGCAGCTCGCGCAGCGCCCGCGCCCCCTCCTCCCGGTGCAGGTCCGCCACCTCCATCTCGGCGACCGGGCTCAGCCCCGCCTCGGCGAGCCCCTGCCGGAAGCCCTCGGCCCGCAGCTCGGCGGTGCCGTGCCCCAGGGCTGACTGGAGCCCGATCGCGGCGACCCGCCGGCGGCCCGCCGCCACCAGATGCCGGGCGGCGTCCCGGGCCGCCGCCACGTTGTCCAGGGCCACATGGTCGATGGACCCGCGGGGATCGAGTTCGCCGAGCACGACGAGCGGCAGGCCCCCCGCGAGCGAGGCCAGTTCGGCGGGGGACGTCGACCACGGGCTGATGACCATCCCGTCCACCTGGTGCCCCTCGGAGCCGTCCAGCAGCCTCCGCTCCAGGTCCGCCCGGCCCCCGGTCCGCTCCACGAGCACCGTCCAGCCGCGCTCCTGGGCCGCGTCGATGAGCAGGCCCGTCAGCGCGCCGAAGTAGGGGGAGTGGAGCTCCGGGACGGCCACACCGATGAGCCCCGTGCGGCCCTGGCGGAGGTTGCGGGCGGCGAGGTTGGGCCGGTAGCCCAGCTCCTCCACCGCGGCGAGCACCCGGGCCCGGGTGCCGGGGGCGACGGCGGCGGCGTTGCTCACCACGTTGGAGACGGTCCTGACGGACACACCCGCGAGTGCGGCCACGTCCTTGAGTCTCGCTGCCACGTTCGGTGCTCCTGCTCTCTGCCGGCGGGCTGTGCGCAGTGACCGTAACAGGTGGTGCGAGATCCACCCGCACAAGCCCTTGCCACGTTGATTGCAACGTTGCAATATGAGGGGGCCCAGAACGTGAGGAAGGAACACACCATGACTGAGGCCGCGACCACCACCGCCCCCTTCCCGCCCGCCGAGGACGCGGTGCGCGACCTGTACGGCCCGGGGATCACCGCCTGCCGGGGGGCTTTCACCCCGGAGTGGGCGGACCGGATGCGCGAGGACATCGACGCGGCGTTCGCCGAGGCGCGCGGCCGGGAGGGCGGCGCGGTCGGCCGCGGCCCGCACCGCTATTACGTGGAGATCCACCCGGAGCAGCTGCGGGGCTTCGTGGACCTGGTCGACCACCCCTGGGTGCGCGCGGTGAGCGAGGCGGTCCTCGGCCCCGGCTACCGGATCGTGGAGCTGGGCTTCGACGTGCCGCTGGCCGGGGCGGTGAACCAGCCCTGGCACCGCGACTTCCCGATGCCGGAGGAGACCCGCCGCGACCGCAGGCTCACCTCGCTGGCGTTCAACCTCACCGCCGTCGACACCCGTGCGGACATGGGCCCGTTCGAGATCGCGCCCGGCACCCAGTGGGACGACGACGCCCGCTTCGGGCACGCGATGTTCCCGCGCCGCGAGGACTACCCGCGCTACGAGGCGCTGGCCGAGCGCAAGTACCCGCAGCGCGGCGACATCTCGGCGCGCTCGGCCCTGACCGTCCACCGGGGCACCGCCAACCAGTCGCAGGACCCGCGCCCGGTCCTGGTCCTCGGCGTGGACGGCCCGGGCGCGGGGAACGACGGCCACCACGACATGGCGGTCACCCGGGGCTTCTGGGAGTCGCTGCCCGAGCGGGTCCGGGCGCACCTGGGCTGCCCGGTGGTCGATGAACTCGCGCCCATCGTGCAGAAGCACACCATCGAGGGCCTGGTCATGGGCGACGCGTGACGAAGCCGGGGCCCGGCGGCGGTCCGCCGGGCCCCGGTGCCCGGCTCAGGGTGCCCAGGGCGCCTCCACCGCCCAGGTGGTGTCCTCGGTGAACGTGGCCGGGTTGTCCCAGTCGTGACCGCCGCCCGGGGTGGCCAGCCACACCTCCGACTTGATGTGCCGCAGATAGCTGCCCGGCAGGTTCGCGCTGGTCAGCCGCACACCGCCGGAGCCGGCGACCGCACACCAGGTGGCGTCGGCCTTGTACAGCGCGGAGCCGTCGTTCGCCTCGCGGCGGACCCGGAAGTCGCGGTGGCGCAGATACTCACCCGGGTAGTTGCGCGACTCGAACGAGTAGCAGTTGCCGTTCGCCAGGCCCGGCACGATCTTCCAGGTGGCGTCGTTCTTCAGCAGTGCCCCGCTGTTGCCGTCGACCACCTCGGTGAAGGCCAGCGAGTCCTGGTGGCGCAGGTACTTGTTGGTGTAGCCGGGCGTGGTGACCCGCAGGGACTTGTAGCCCCCGGTGGGCAGGGTCACCGGCGGGGCCGGGTTCTTCGAGGCGTTGATCAGGGCCTGGTTCGCGGCCCGCACCCGGGCCGTGTCCACCTTGACGACCTGGCGGTCGTAGGTGAGGAGCCCGTTGGCCTCGTTCTCCACATCGGTGATCTCGGTGTAGACGGAGGCGGAGAGGCCCGCCGGCAGCTGGCCGATCCGGATGCCGTCGATGAGCCCGACGAACCGGTCGTTCAGCGCGGAGAGGCTGGACTGGTCCTCGTAACTGAAGCCGCCGCCGGGGAACCACTCGTGCCCCGGGACCTTGTAGCCCAGCCCGCCGAACTCGCCGAGGACGGCCGCCCGGGTCGCGGTCGGCGCGGTGTTGCCCGGACCGACGTAGATGTGGTTGTCCACCACGTCACCGTTGCCGCCGTCCACCGAGCCGCAGCAGTTGACCCCGCTCATGTTGTCGACCAGCCGGGTCGGGTCGTACGCCTTGACCTCGCTCGCGATCCTGGCCTGGTCGTACTGGCCCCAGCCCTCGTTCTGGTCCACCCACATGACCAGCGACGGGGAGCTGCGGTGCTGGTCGATGATCGCGTGGAACTCGGTCTCCCACTGGGTGCGGGCCGCCGTGCTCGGGGACTTGCCGGTGTCCATGGCCGGCATGTCCTGCCAGACCAGGAGCCCCAGCTTGTCCGCCCAGTAGAACCAGCGCTGCGGTTCGACCTTGATGTGCTTGCGGACCATGTTGAACCCGAGGTCCTTGTGGGCCTGGAGGTCCGACTTCAGGGCGGCGTCGGTCGGCGCGGTGTAGATGCCGTCCGGCCAGTAGCCCTGGTCCAGGGTGCCCGTCTGGAAGACGAACCTGCCGTTCAGCACCGGCCGCAGGACGTTGTCGACCTTCGCGATCGCGATCGAGCGCATGCCGGTGTAGCTGCCGGCCGTGTCCGTCACCGCCGTGCCGTCGAGCAGTTCCGCCTTGACGTCGTAGAGGAACGGGTCGTCCGGAGTCCACAGATGCGTGTTCGGCACCGGCACGGAGACCGTGGAGCCGACCGTACCGCTGGCCGAGCCGACCACGGTGCCGCCGCTGGAGACGGTGACCCTGGCGGTACGCCCGGAGGCTGAGTCGGCCTGTACCTTCACCCGCAGGGTGCTGTCGCCCAGGTTCGGCGTCATGTCCAGCCGGGTGATGTGCGCGGCGGCGACCGGTTCCAGCCAGACCGTCTGCCAGATGCCGGAGGCGGCGGTGTAGAAGATGCCGCCCCCGTTGTGCGGCTGCACCTCATTGATGCGCTGCTTGCCGACCGCCTGGCCGCCGGTCTGCGTCGGATCGTAGACGGACACCACGATCGTGTTCGTACCGCCGCCCAGCTGGGGCGTGATGTCGTACGAGAACGAGTCGTAGCCGCCCTTGTGCGTGCCCACCTGGGTGCCGTTGACCCAGACCGTGGTCTGCCAGTCGGAGGCGCCGAAGTTGAGCACGGTCCGGCGGCCGTTCCAGTTCGACGGGACGGTGAAGGTGCGCTTGTACCAGAGCTTGTCGTTCTCGGTGATCCTGCGCTGGATGCCGGAGAGCGCGGACTCGGCGACGAACGGCACCCGGATCTGCTCCGGCCACGAGGACGGCTGCCCGGCGTCCCGGCCGGTCACCGCGAAGTCCCAGATGCCGTTGAGGTTGGCCCAGTCGGACCGGGTCAGCTGCGGGCGCGGGTACTCCGGCAGCGGGTTGTCGACCGGGACCTGACCGGTCCAGGGTGTCGTCATCGGCGGGGTCTTGGGCGACCAGGACGCGGCCCCGGCCGGCGAGGCGCCGACCCCGACCAGCGTGGAGGACACCACCGCCAGCAGCCCGGTCGTCGCGATCGCCCGTCTCCACCACGGCCTTCGGCCCGGCACACGTAAACGGCTCACAGGTTCGTCTCCTTGATTCGGTTCTGCCCCCGGGGACGGGAGCGGTATGGGGGGAGTGCGCGGGGCACCCGGAATCAGACGAGCTGCCAGAGGTGGTCGTCGGTGCCGTTGTCGTCGAACTGCACGACGTGGGCGCTGTCGTCCATGGACATGTTGTCGACGCCCAGGACCTTGCCGGAGTGGCGGTTGCGGATGCGGTACCAGCCGCCGCCGTCCGGGACGAGCTGCCAGAGGTGGTCGTCGGTGCCGTTGTCGTCGAACTGCACGACGTGGGCGCTGTCGTCCATGGACATGTTGTCGACGCCGAGCACCTTGCCCGAGTGGTGGTTGCGGATGCGGTACCAGCCGTCGCCTTCCGCGATCAGCCGCCAGTCGTGGTCGTCGGTGCCCGTGTCCCCGAACTGCACCACGTGCGCGCTGTTGGCGGTGGACATGACGTCGACGCCGAGGACCTTGCCGGAGTGCCGGTTGCGGATGCGGTACCAGCGGTCCGCGAGCCACGGTTCCGCGTCCGGGGCAGCGGTCGGGAACGCGGTGACGCGCAGCCTGGCCGCCCCCATCGGGACGAGGGTGACCTCCTCCACCGGTTCGGCGCTGCGGGCCGGCGAGTCCTGGAGCGGGGCCACCACGTGCTCGTCGTCGGCCGTCCACTCCGGGATGCGGCGCGCCTTCGCGGTGATGGACAGCGGGGTCCCGTCCAGCGTGAAGGGGTTGCCGCCCTTCACTCCGCGGGCGGTGTGGTGGCGCAGGGCGGCGGCGGGCTTCTTCGCGTCCAGGACGAGCCCGTAGTTCCACGGGCCCGTGGCGTGGACCGCGTACTCGGGGAACTGCTCGCTGCCGCCGATGCGCTCGTACGTCTCGCCGATGCGCAGCGAGTACGTGAGCGGGCCGCGGTCCACGCTGACGGAGCCGTGGTTGTGCGCCCAGGTGCGTACGGTGGTGCGCTGCGGGAAGCGCAGGGCGACCCGGTCCCCGTCGGCCCAGGTGCGGTCGATCCGGGTGAAGGCGGGCCCGGCCGGGGCGTCCACGCGCCGCCCGTTCACCGTGATCTCGGGGGCGTCGCACCAGGCGGGGACGCGCAGCACCAGTGGGAAGGCCAGCCGCCTCGGGGCCTTCAGGGTGAGGGTGACGGTTTCCTTGAAGGGGTAGTCCGTCTCCTCGGTGAACGTGACCTCGGTGCCGTCGGCGACCTTGGCCGTCACCTCGCAGGCGGCGTACATCGCGGCGGCCAGCCCCCCGTCGGGGGTGGCGAGCCACAGCTCCTCGGTGAAGTACGGCCAGCCCATGCCGTAGTTGTGCGGACAGCAGCGGTACTGGTCGACGCCCGGCAGGAACGCCTGCATGGCGAACCCGTTCTGGAACTGGCGCTGCGACTTGGGCACGTTGTCCAGGTCGACGCTGTTGGCGCTGGTGATGTAGTGGATCGCCTTCCCCGACGGGTCGAGCGAGGCGGGCAGCGAGTTGAACGCCAGCTCCTCGCAGCGGTCGGCCCACAGCGGGTCGCCGGTGATCCGGGTCAGCAGCTGGTGGCTGGCCATGAACTCCACGATGCCGCAGGTCTCGAAGCCCTGCCGGGGGTCGCCGTGCCCGGGGCGCGCGTTCTCGTCCCCGGCGAAGCCGCCGCCGGGGAACTGGCCGTACTGGTCCATGGCCTTGCCGTACGTCCCGTACGTGTCCCGGGTGTCCTGGGCCGAGCCGCTGCGCAGCGCGTACTGGGCGGGCTCGCGGAAGCCCTGGGCGATGTTCACGTTGTGCGGGTTGACCAGGTTGTCGCCCCAGTCGGCCCCGTACGTGTGGATCTTGTCGGCGAGGTCCAGGAGGAAGGTGTCGCCGGTGCGGTTGAAGAGCCAGAAGACGCTGTCCAGGCCGTCGCCCCAGCGCAGGGCGATCCAGCTGGTGTTGAAGGCGCCCGGGCCCTGGGCGTTCATGTAGCGGAAGAACCGGCTCAGGAAGGGGATGATCCGGGTGTCCCCGGTGTACTCCTGCCAGGAGCGCAGGGCCTGCACCAGCGGCAGGAACGGCCAGAAGTCCGGGCCGCCGTTCAGCGAGGTGCGCAGCGCCTTCGGGCCGAAGAACCCGTCGGACTGCTGGGTGGCGAGGATCGCGTCGAACCAGCGGCGCACCGCCTCGAGCGCCTTCGCGTCGCCCGTGACGATCGCCAGGTCGGTGTAGCCGCGCAGCCAGTACGGGACCTCCTCCCAGCCGCCGAGTCCGGGGCGGACCCAGCCGGTGGCCGTGAAGTCGAGGAAGTGCGAGAACTCCTCGTAGCGGCCGCACAGCCCGTCCAGCTGGAGCTTCAGCTGTCCGGCGAGCCAGCCGCGCGCGGTGACCTTGCCTGGCGGGAGTTTCAGGAAGGCGGTGGGGTGCAGGGGTTCCGCGTTGGGGGAGTAGTGGCCGCCGTGCGCGGGCCGCGCGCGGTGCTCGGCGGCGGTCGCGGTGGCCGACCAGCGGCCGGCCGCCGTGGTGGCGGCGACGGTGGCGAGGGCGCCGGTCATGAGCTGTCTGCGGTTCAGAGGCATGGGAGAGGGCTCCTGCTCTGCCGGACGCGGGGCTCCGGCTCAAGGAATGCGCATGACAAGAGGGGGGACGTGGCGGTGGCGGTGCGGTCCGGACGCACGCATGGCGAAGAGCGCCGACACGATCCGGGCGGAGGGTGCGGTGCCTCTTATGCAACGTTGGAAAACGGGGTTCAGGCGGTATGACAGCACGTCGTCGGGCGGCTGTCCAGGGGTGCGGCGGCATCTCCCCCGACGGGTGCCGCCACCCGGTGAGGCCCGCCCCGACACATTTTGGAAACGCATCGACAACGCTCTTGCCGCCCGCGCCGCGCCGCCTATATAACGTTGTAAACCGAGCCGCCGAGAGGCCGCGCAGGCTCTCACGACCGCAGTTTGTGCAGCTAGGGGGCCGTCTCCTAGCGGGGCCGTGAGTGCAGTGTCATCAGCCGCCGCGCAGCGGCCGATGCATCGTCCAGCCATGACCGACCGCACGCTTTCCGGCGTGCCGTCATCCCGCCAAGGAGCCCCCGCGCATGATGATCCAGCGCCGACCCCGTACCCTCGCCGTGGCGTGCGTCCTCGCCGCCACCGCCACGCTGGCCGTTTCCGGCTGCTCCAAGTCGGAGGGCTCGGACAACAACGCGAGCAGCGACAGCAGCCAGGCCGCGCAGGCGGCCAAGACCCCCGAGTCCTCGTCCGGTTCCGGCTGCTCGCTGCAGAGCTACGGCGCGCCCAAGCTCGACCTGAAGAACGCGGTGGTCGGCTTCTCCCAGTCGGAGAAGGAGGCCAACCCCTTCCGTATCGCCGAGACCCAGTCCATCAAGGACGAGGCGAACAAGATCGGCGTCAAGAAGCTGCTCACCACCAACGCCCAGTCCCAGCTGTCCAAGCAGATCAGCGACATCCAGGACATGCTCGCCCAGGGCGCCCAGTTCCTCATCGTCGCCCCGCTGAACTCGGACGGCCTGGAGCCGGCCCTCAAGGCCGCCGCCGCCAAGAAGGTCCCGGTACTCACCGTCGACCGCAAGCTCAACGCCACCGCCTGCAAGGACTACGTGGCCTTCCTGGGCTCCGACTTCGTGGAGCAGGGCAAGCGCGCCGCCGACGCGATGATCAAGTCGACCGGCGGCAAGGGCAAGGTCGCCATCCTCCTCGGTTCGTCGGGCAACAACGTCACCACCGACCGCACCAAGGGCTTCGTGGACCAGCTCAAGGCCAAGGCGCCGGACATGGAGATCGTCGCCCAGCAGACCGGTGAGTTCGCCCGCGACAAGGGCCAGCAGGTCACCGAGCAGCTGATCCAGTCCAAGCCCGGCATCACCGCCATCTACGCGGAGAACGACGAGATGGGCCTCGGCGCCGTCACCGCCGTGAAGGCCGCCGGCAAGAAGCCCGGCAAGGACATCAAGATCGTCTCCGTCGACGGCACCCGCAACGCCGTCCAGGCCATCGTCAACGGTGAGTACAACGCCGTCATCGAGTCCAACCCGCGCTTCGGCCCGCTGGCCTTCGCGACCGCCCAGAAGTTCTACGGCGGCGAGGAGATCCCCGAGAACGTCATCATCAGCGACCGCTCCTACGACGAGTCCAACGCCAAGTCCACGGTCGGCAACGCGTTCTGATCCCAGCCGGCCCCATCTGCCCGTACCGGCTCCGTCGGTTCTCGGCCGCCGTGGCGCACCCCCGTCACGGCGGCCGCCGGGCCCCCATCCTTGGAAGAGCGGAAGGCCAAGACCAGCCATGGCACCACCCGAAGCAGTACCGCAGCCGCCGGAGCCGGCCGCCGACGAGAAGGAGAGGAGCGCGGCCGGAACGGCCCTCGCGGACGAGCCCGGCGCGGCACCGGCCGTCCTGGAGGCCCGCTCGGTCAGCAAGCGGTTCCCGGGCGTCGTCGCCCTCGACGGCGTTTCCTTCTCCCTGCGCGCCGGCGAGACCCACGCCCTGGTGGGGGAGAACGGAGCCGGCAAGTCCACCCTCATCAAGGTGCTGACCGGCGTCTACCGCCCCGACGAGGGCGAACTGCGGCTGGCCGGCCGACCGATCGCGTTCGCCCGGCCGTTCGAGGCGCAGGAGGCCGGGATCTCCACGATCTACCAGGAGGTGAACCTCGTCCCGCTGATGAGCGTGGCGCGCAACATCTTCCTCGGCCGCGAGCCCAAGAACCGCTTCGGCCTGATCGACTTCCCCCGGATGCACCGCGAGGCGAGCGAACTGCTCGACGGCTTCGGCGTACGCGTCGACCCGAAGCGCCCCCTGCACACCCTGGGCATCGGCACCCAGCAGATGGTCGCGATGGCCCGCGCCGTCTCGGTGAACGCCCAGGTCGTCATCATGGACGAACCCACCTCCTCGCTGGAGCCCCGCGAGGTCGAGACCCTCTTCCGGGTCATCGAGGACCTCCGCGGACGCGGGATCGCCGTCCTCTACGTCAGCCACCGCATGGACGAGCTGTACCGGATCTGCGACCGGGTCACCGTCCTGCGCGACGGCCACCACATCCACACCGGCGACCTCGCCGACCTCGACCGTATGCAGCTCGTCTCGATGATGCTCGGCCGCGACATGGCCGAGGTGCGCCGCGAAGGGCTCACCAGCTTCGGCTCCGAGGGCCATGAGGCAGCGCGCACCCCCGTCCTCACCGCCACCGGCCTCTCCCGCGACCACCAGCTGCACGACATCTCCCTCGACCTGTACGCGGGTGAGGTCCTGGGCCTCGGCGGCCTCCTTGGCTCCGGCCGCAGCGAGACCGCGAAGGCCGTCGCCGGAGCGCTCTCACTGGACTCCGGAGAGGTGAGCATCGCCGGACGCACCCTGCGCCGCCTCACCTCCGCCGGCGCCATCCGGGCCGGCATCAGCCTGCTGCCCGAGGACCGCAAGGCCGAGGGCATCGTGCCCGGGCTCTCGGTCCGCGAGAACATCGTGCTGGCCGCGATGCCCCGGCTCTCCCGCGCCGGCATCGTCTCCCGCGCCAAGCAGGACCGCATTGTCGACATCTTCATGAAGCGACTGAGGATCAAGGCGGCGAGCCCCGAGCAGAAGGTCGGCGAGCTGTCCGGCGGCAACCAGCAGAAGGTGCTGCTGGCCCGCTGGCTCTGCCTGGAACCCAAGGTCCTGCTGCTCGACGAACCCACCCGGGGCATCGACGTCGGCGCCAAGGCCGAGGTCCAGAGCCTCATCGACGACCTCGCCCGCGAGGGCCTGGCCGTCCTGCTCATCTCCTCCGACATCGAGGAACTGATCGAGGGCGCCGACCGGATCGTCGTCCTGCGGGGCGGTGCGGTCGCGGGCGAACTGGCGGGCGACGAGGTGGCGGAGAGCCATCTGCTCGAAGTGCTCGCCGACCACTCACCGGCAGCCGCGGACAAGGCGCCGGCCGCGAAGGAGGACCCCCGATGACCCAGGCCGCAGTCACCACCCCCGCAGCCCGGCCGTTCGCCCGGCTGCGCGACCCCGCCTGGTACCAGGAGTACGGCGTCTACCTCGCCGTCGCGGTCGTCCTCGTCTTCAACGCCGTGTTCACCGAGCACTTCATGACGGTGGACAACCTGCGCACCCAGCTCGTCCAGGTCGCCCCGATCGTCATCGTCGCCCTCGGCATGGCGCTCGTCATCGGCACCGAGGGCGTCGACCTCTCCGTCGGCTCGACCATGGCCCTGGCCGCCGCGCTGCTGCCGCTCTACCTCGGCTACGGACTGGTCCCCGCACTCGTCATGGCGCTGCTGGCCGGTGCCCTCGTCGGAGCGGTCAACGGCACCCTGGTCTCGCTCGTCGGCCTCCAGCCGATCGTCGCCACACTCGCCCTGTTCGTCGGCGGCCGGGGCCTCGCCCTGGTCATGGCGGACAGCCAGCTCAAGCAGATCGTCAACCCCGACCTGCTCTCCCTGGGCACCGGCTCCTTCCTCGGCATCCCGCTGGTCGTCCTCATCGCCGGTGTCCTCGCCGTCGCCGTGGCCTTCCTCGTGACCCGGACCACCTTCGGCCGCCAGGTCGTCGCCATCGGCGGCAACCGCTCCGCCGCCGCCCTGGCCGGACTGCCCGTGCGCCGTGTCCTCATCGGCGTGTACGTGCTCTGCGGGGTGCTCGCCGCCCTCGCGGGAGTCCTGGCCACCGCCAGGCTCACCGCCAGCGACCCCTCCTCGCTCGGCACCCTCATGGAACTCTCCGCCATCACGGCGGTCGTGGTGGGCGGGACGCCGCTCAACGGCGGCTCCATCCGGGTCCTCGGCACCGTCGCCGGCGCCCTGCTGATGCAGCTCCTGCGGGCCACCCTCATCAAGCACGACCTGCCCGACTCCACCGCACAGATCGCCCAGGCGGCCATCATCATCGCCGCCGTCTACGTCGCCCGGGAGCGTCGGTCCCGATGAACGAAACCTCACCTGCCCCGGCGGCCCCTGCCCCGGCCCCGCGCAAGACCTCCGCCGCCTCCGGCGCCACCACGCCGGCGCCCGGTGCCGCGGCGCCGCGGACGACCGGACGGCGGATCGCCGAACTCCTGCAACGCCAGGGCGTCCTGGTCGTCTTCCTGACAGTCGTGATCGTCGCGTCCTGCATCTACCCGACGACGTTCTCCACCGTGGACAACGCCCGCGGAGTGACCGTCCAGGCATCGTTCCTGGCCGTCGTCGCGCTCGGGATGACCATGGTCATCATCACCGGCGGCATCGACCTCTCCGTCGGGTCGGTCTTCGCCCTGGGCGGGGTGCTCGCCGCCTGGGCCTCCCAATGGGGCATCCTGCCCGCCCTGCTGGTCCCGCTGGTGGTGTGCGGCGCGATCGGACTGCTCAACGGCTTCCTCGTGGCCCGCGCCGGAATGGCCCCGTTCATCGTCACGCTCGCCACCCTCCTGGGGGCGCGCGGACTGCTCCTCGCGATCACGGACGAGGGCGCCACCACCTACCTGGTGCCCAAGGACTCCGCCTTCGCCGAACTCGGCCAGGGTGCCGTCTGGGGCTTCGGCTACCCGATCTTCATCGCCCTCGCGCTGTTCGGCCTCGGCGGACTCCTCCTCCAGCGCACCTCGTTCGGGCAGTCGATCTTCGCCGTCGGCGGCAGCAGCGACGCCGCCACGCTGATGGGCCTGCCCGTCGCCCGTACGAAGATGCTCGTCTACACGCTCAGCGGTCTGCTGGCCGGGCTGGCCGGCGCGCTCAACGCCGCCCGGCTCTCCTCCGGAGTCACCATCGTCGGCGTGGGCATGGAGCTCGACGCGATCTCCGCCGTCGTCATCGGCGGCACCCTCCTCATCGGCGGCGCCGGCTCCATCAGCGGAACGCTCTGGGGCGTCCTGCTCCTTCAGGTGATCCAGAACCTGATCAACCAGATCGGCTCGCTGAACTCCTCGTACCAGTCGGTCGTCAGCGGCGGTTTCCTTATCGTTGTCGTCGTGGCCCAGCGCTATCTGGCGCGCAGCCGCAGAACCACCTGAACCGGTGCCGGGGCCCCACGGCCCCAGAT
>NZ_JBMNDO010000056.1:0-49852 GCF_052542855.1 Streptomyces sp. SAS_281 | reverse complement strand
CCCCCCCCCCCCCCCCCCCCCCCCCCCCCCCCCCCCCCCCCCCCCCCCCGCGCCGGGTCAGGAACCGGCGGTCTTCGCGGCGTCGTTCCACTTCTTGTTCAGCTCGCCGAAGTAGCTTTCGACGCTGCCCTTCTGCGCCCCGCGGGCGATGTCGATCAGCTTCTGCCGGTAGTCGGGCTTGTTGAGGCCGATCTCGGCGGCGTTGTCGATGTCGTTCACCGCACCCGTCTTGCGCTCCGAGCGCTCGACGAAGATGACATCGTTGTCAACGAACTCCTTGAGCGTGCCGGGCATGGGGGCCGACTTCAGGGTGGGGACGGCACCCTCCTTGGCGGAGTAGCCGGACTTCTCGGTGAACCAGTCGATCCAGGCCCGGGCCGCTTCCTTGTGGTCGGAGTGGATGTTGACGGCCTGCTGGTAGTCCGAGACGAGCGTGGCGCACTGCTGCCCTTCGTCCTCCTGGACGGGAACGGGCATGTAGCCGATGTCGTCGGGATTCCCGCCGGCCTTCTCGGCGGCGTCCCGCATCTGCGAGATCGCCCAGGAACCGACCATCATGGAGCCGATCTCACCCTTGGCGAGCTTGCTCTTGGACGCTTCCCAGTTGGTGGTGCTGGGGTCCTTCTCCGAGAGCCCGTCCTTGACGATGTCGAAGAGCAGCTTGTCGATCACTCCGAGCTCGCTGCCCGCCTTCCAGGGCGAGACGGCGCCCGCCAGCTTGTTGTCGGCCTCCTTGTCGCAGCTGACGGAACCGATGTTGGCGGACCACTGGACCAGCGGCCAGCCGTCCTTGAAGTTGGTGTAGTACGGGGTCGACCCGGTCTTCGCCTTGACCGCCTTGAGGTCCGCGAGGAACTCCTCCGGAGAGTTGGGCCAGGCGGTGATGCCGGCCTTCTTCCAGAGGGCCTTGTTGTAGACGAAGCCGTTGGCCGTACCGAACTGGGCGATGCCGTAGGTCTTGCCGTTGACCTCCGACTTGTCGCTGAAGCGGTACTTGCCGGCCATCTCGATGGACGGGCCCAGCGGCGCGAAGAACTTGGGGTAGTCGTTCTTCGCCACCGCCGCCGGGATCATCAGGACATCGCCGTACTTGTCCGTGTTCATTCGGATCTTGACTTCACCCTCGTAATCGGTGAGGCCCTCGAACTTGACCTTGATCTTGGGGTAGACCTTGTTGAACTCCGCCGCGTAGGCCTTCATGGCCCCGCTTTTGATCAGGTCCGTCCGCTGCGTCAGGACCGTGATCGTGCCACTCGCCGTGCTCGCGTCCGCGGGGGCGGAGGCGGTCTCGGTGGACGGCGTGCCGCTGCCACTGCAACCCGTGGCGGTCAGTGTCGCGATGGCCAGAAACGCACCTGTGAGTGTCCTGGTCTTCCCCATGTGCCCAACTCCTTCGGACGGCGGCTCGGGTCTGCGCCGGATGTCGGCACTATGGCAGGGCGGAGGTGAACCGGTAAAGCCATTGTTTCGTCTGCGATGCGGAATCGTTACCTCTGTGCGAGTAGTTGCAGGTGAGAGGGGTGCGTTGCAGTGCGGGCGTTGCCAACCCGTGACTAGACCGGTTTATGGACAGTGTGCGATCAGCGGGTTAGGTTGTGCGGCGTCGAACATCTGTCAGCGTGCGCACTGGGCCGATTGGAGCCGCACCATGAAGGACATCACCCCGCTCGCCGAAGGCTGGAATCTGCGCCATGACGAGGCGCTGTTGCCCGCCCAGGTCCCCGGCTGCGTCCACACGGACCTGCTTGCCGCGGGCCTCATCCCGGACCCTTTCCTCCAGCGGAACGAGACCGAGGCCGCCTGGGTCGGCCGACGGGCGTGGACGTATGAGGCCGAGGTCTCCCATGACAGCCCGCACGAGCGCACCGACCTCGTCTTCGAAGGTCTCGACACCGCCGCGCGGATCACCTTCGCCGGCCGGGAGCTCGGATCCACCCGGAACATGCACCGCACCTACCGGTTCGATGCCACTGGTCTGAAGGGCCGTCTGGAAGTGCGCTTCGCCTCCGCCTACGAAGAGGCCGAGTCCGTGCGGGCGGTCACCGGTGACCGGCCCAACGTCTATCCCGAGCCGTTCCAGTACATCCGCAAGATGGCGTGCAGCTTCGGCTGGGACTGGGGCCCGACCCTGGTGACCGCCGGCATCTGGCGGCCCGTGCGGCTGGAGCACTGGTCGACCGCCCGTTTCGCCACCGTTCGCCCACTGGTCACCGTCGACGGGGGCCGGGGGGCCGTGGAGGTGAGGCTGCGGGTGGAGCGCACGGAGTCCGGGGCCGCCGCCGTGCTGCGGGCGCGGGCCGCGGTGGCCGGCGAGGAGGCGGAGGTCCGCTTCGAGGGCGACGAAGCCGTGGTGCGGCTGGCGGTCGGCGAACCCCGGCTCTGGTGGCCGCGCGGCTACGGGGACCAGCCCCTCTACGACCTGCACGTCACCCTGTACGGCGAGGAAGGGGCGCTGGACACCTGGCAGCGGAGGATCGGCTTCCGCACCGTCGAGCTGGACCGCGCGCCCGACGAGCACGGCACCGGCTTCACCCTCGTCGTCAACGGCGAACGCGTCTTCGCCCGGGGCGTCAACTGGATTCCGGACGACGTGTTCCCCTCACGCGTCACTCCCGAGCGCTACCGCGCCCGGCTGCGGCAGGCGGCCGACGCCAACGTCGACCTGGTCCGCATCTGGGGCGGTGGCATCTACGAGGACGAGGCGTTCTACGACGCCTGCGACGAACTCGGTCTCATGGTCTGGCAGGACTTCCTCTTCGCCTGTGCCGCCTACCCGGAGGAGCAGCCCCTGCGGGGCGAGGTCGAGGCCGAGGCGCGTGACAACGTTGTCCGACTCATGCCGCACCCCAGCCTGGTCCTGTGGAACGGGAACAACGAGAACCTGTGGGGCTTCCGCGACTGGGGCTGGGAGCCCGAACTCGCCGGTGACTCCTGGGGCGAGGGCTACTACCTGGGGCTGCTGCCCCGCGTAGTGGCCGAACTCGATCCCACCCGCGCCTACTGCGCGGGCAGCCCCTGGTCGGGATCGTGGGACCACCACCCCAACGACCCGGCCCACGGCACGTACCACTCGTGGGAGGTGTGGAACCGTCAGGACTACGCCGAGTACCGGGCGAACGTCCCCCGGTTCGTCTCCGAGTTCGGCTGGCAGGCCCCGCCCACGATGGCCACGCTCCGGCGCGCCCTCCCCGGCGAGGAGCTGGCGCCCGACTCGCCCGGCATGCTCCACCATCAGAAGGCCGAGGACGGAAACGGCAAGCTGGACCGCGGAGTCGCCCGCCACTTCGCCCTGCCCGACGGGGACTTCGACCGGTGGCACTACCTGACCCAGGTCGTGCAGGCCCGTGCCGTCGCCGCCGGCATCGAGCACTGGCGCTCCCACTGGCCGGTCTGCGCCGGCACCGTCGTCTGGCAGCTCAACGACTGCTGGCCGGTCAGCTCCTGGGCCGCCGTCGACGGGGACGGCCGCCTCAAGCCGCTCCACCACGAGCTGCGCCGTGTCTACGCCGACCGCCTGCTGACCCTGCAACCCGGTGACCAGGGGCCGGTGCTCGCCGTGGTCAACCAGTCGGCGACGCCTTGGCGCACGGAGGTGGCCCTGCGCCGCGTCGAGGCCGACGGGGCGACCACGGGCCGGGGCGTGCAGGAAGTGACGGTCGCCGCCCGCTCCGTCGTCCGGCTCCCCGTCCCCGCCGGGCTGGCGCCGGCCGGACTCAGCACCAAGGAGTTCCTCGTCGCCGACGCCGACGGACTGCGCGCCACCTTCTTCCCCGTCCCCGACAAGGAGTTCGCCTACCGGCGGCCGGCCTTCGACGTCGTCGTGGAGCCCGGTCCTGACGGCAGTGGTAACGTCCACGTGGTGGTCATAGCACACACACTCATCAGGGATCTTCTCCTTCAGGCGGACCGGCTCGCCCCCGGCGCCACTGCGGACCGGGGCCTCACCACACTGCTGGCCGGGGAGCAGGTCCGTATCCGGGTCGACGGGTGCGGCGACGTCACCGCGGACGACGTCCGGGCAGCCTTGTTCTGCGTGGGCGAGCGGTGAGCGTTCCGGTCCGCGTGACCATCAAGGACGTCGCCGCCCTGGCGGGCGTTTCCAAGGGTGCGGTCTCCCTGGCGTTCAATCACAAGCCCGGCGTCTCGGACGCGACCCGGGAACGCATCTTCGCGGCCGCCCGGGAGCTGGGCTGGGCGCCGAACCAGACGGCGCGCAGTCTCTCGGGCCGGCGGGCCGACATCATCGGCCTCGTGCTGTGCCGCCCGGCCCGCCTGCTCGGCCTTGAGCCCTTCTACATGGACTTCATCTCGGGCATCGAGGCCGTGCTCGCCGAACGGTCCTGTTCCCTGCTCCTGCGCCTGGTGCGTGATGTCGAGGAGGAGATCGAGCTGTACCGGACCTGGTGGCGCAGCCAGACCATCGCCGGCGCGGTCCTCGTGGACTTCCGGGCCGACGATCCGCGGGTCCCGGCGCTGGAGGCCATCGGACTGCCGGCGGTCGCCGTCGGCCATCCGTCGCTCACCGGCTCGTTCCCCGCGGTCTGGACCGACGACGCCACGGCGACGGCCGAGGCCGTCCGCTATCTGGCCGCCCTCGGACACCGGCGACTGGCACGCGTCGGCGGTCCGGCCGGGTTCGGGCACAGCGCGATCCGGACGCAGGCGTTCGACGCCACGGTCCGGGAGCTCGGCCTGGAGCAGGGGACCCAGATCGCAACGGGGTTCGATGAGCGGGAAGGTGCCCGCGCCACGCGTTCCCTGCTCCTGGCGGCCAACCGGCCGACCGCGATCGTCTACGACAACGACATCATGGCGGTGGCGGGGGCCGGTGTCGCGGCGGAGATGGGGTTCGTCGTCCCGGACGACGTGTCACTGCTGGCATGGGACGACTCCCAGCTGTGCCGGATCACGCATCCCACCCTCTCGGCGATGAGCCACGACGTCCACCACTTCGGTGCCGAGGTGGCCCGCACCCTGTTCGCCCTGACAGAGGGGAAGCACAGCGGTTCCCTGCAGGTGCCGACCCCGTCCCTGACGCCCAGGGGCTCCACGGCACCGGCGCCCCACTAGAGCGTGTTTCGAAAGTCCCGCCTGTCCGGCGACGCCTGGCACGCACGCTCGCCGCGTTGTCGGGATCACCCCGATACACCCGGTATCGGGGCGACCCTCCGCCTTGCGATCGCACGCACCGGACGCCGCCGGCCCCGCCCTCCGGGCGGACGGCGCTCCTTTCGAAACACGCCCTGGAGCGGGTTTCGAAAGTCCCGTCTGCTGGGCGGCGCCGGGCACGCACGCTCGCCGCACCGGCCGCGATCCCACGTACATCCAGTACGAGGGATTGCGGCCGGCACGCCGAGAAGCGGGGTCTCCCCTGTGCGAGCGAAGCCGGGAACTCGGGGAAGCACCGGACGCCGCCCGGCCCGCCCCGCGGGCGGACGGCGCTCCTTTCGAAACACGCCCCAGCAGCGGCGCGCCGCGCGTCCCGGGCCTCCGGGGCGCGCGGCCCCACGTCACCGGCGCTTGTAGTTGATCTTCATCGTGTCCATGTCCGTCGCCGTGGACCGCAGCTCCCCGTGCCCGTACCCCGCCTCGCGCAGCGCCGTCTGCGCCCGGTCCTCGGCGATCGCGCCGGCCATCTCCTCGCCGTCCTCGGCGTCCGAGACCACCACATAGCGGAAGCTGAAGTGCTTGAGGACCCGGTCGTAGGTGAGCGACCCCTCCTCGGTGAACTGCATCGCCGCGAGGCCGTGCTCCTCGACCTCGGCCAGCAGCCGCTCGCGCGCCGCGTCCGGCAGGTCCTCGAACGTGCCGCGCACGATCACCCGGTAGGTGTGCTGCGTACTCATCTGTTGCGCTGTCCCTCTCGACTGCCGCGTACGTGTCCGGAGGGAGCGTACGGGGGCCGGGAGCGGGACGGAAACGGAATTCCGGGCGCCGAGACACCCCTTGTCGGGGCGGCGACCGGCGTGTTGCATGGTCATCGGGGGGCGCCCGGACCTGTGGCGGCCCGCGCGAGGGAGCGAGGTTGCCTTGGCCACCACCGTACGACGTGCCGTCCTGACCCTGCCCGCGGCGGCGACCGGGCCGGAGAACCCGCTGCCCGCGCTGCGGCCGCTGGACGAGACGCACGTCATCGACGACCGCGACCGGACCGGGCTCCCGCGCGACATGGCCCGCCAGCTCGGCCACGCCCCGCTGACCACCGTCCTGCCCGTCCGCCTCCTCGACGGCTACGGGCGCGAGCGCACCCCCACGGACCTCGACGCGATCGTCATCGAGAACGACCACCTGCGCGTCACCGTGCTGCCCGGACTCGGCGGCCGGATCCACTCCCTCGTCCACAAGCCGTCCGGCCGCGACCTCGTCTACGCCAACCCGGTCCTCCAGCCCGCCGACTTCGCGCTCAACGGCGCCTGGTTCTCCGGTGGCGTCGAGTGGAACATCGGCGCCACCGGACACACCACGCTCTCCTGCGCCCCCGTGCACGCGGCGCTCGTCCCGGCGCCCGACGGCGGCGAGATGGTCCGGCTCTGGGAGTGGGAGCGGCTGCGCGACCTGCCGTTCCAGGTGGACCTGTGGCTCCCCGCCGACTCCGCGTTCCTGCATGTCGGCGTACGGATACGCAACCCGCACGAGCAGCCCGCGCCCGTCTACTGGTGGTCCAGCACCGCCGTTCCCGAGGACGCGGGCACCCGGGTGATCTCCCCGGCCGACGAGGCGTGGCACTTCGGGTACGAGCGCGCCCTGACCCGGGTCACGGTCCCCGGGAGCGGCGGCACCGACCGCACCTACCCGCTGCGCGGCGAATACCCCGCCGACTACTTCTACGAGGTGCCCGACGGCGCCCGCCGCTGGATCGCCGCCCTGGACGAGCAGGGCCGCGGGCTCGTCCAGACCTCCACCGATCTGCTGCGGGGCCGCAAACTCTTCCTCTGGGGCAGCGGCTGCGGCGGGCGGCGCTGGCAGGAATGGCTCACCGAGCCCGGCACCGGCGGCTACACGGAGATCCAGGCCGGACTGGCCCGCACCCAGCTCGAACACATCCCGTTGGAACCGGGCGGCGAGTTCAGCTGGCTGGAGTCGTACGGGCCGCTCGCCGCCGATCCCGCCGTCGTGCACGGCGACGACTGGGCGGCGGCCCGCGCCGAGACCGAGCGGCGGCTCGCGGACGCCCTGCCGCGCGCGGATGTGGACGCCGCGTACACCGCCTGGCGCGCCCACGCCGACGCCGAACCGGGCGAACGCCTCGCCACCGGCTCGGGCTGGGGCGCCCTGGAGGTGCGGCGCGGTCGGTACGACCTGCCCGGCACGCCCTTCACCGACGACACGCTGGGGGAGGAGCAGGCCCCCTGGCTCGAACTGCTGGAGCAGGGCGCGTTCCCCGGCCCCGAGGGGGCGGTCCCCGGGCCCACCCTGGTCTCCTGGCACTGGCGGGACATGCTGGAGACGGCCCCGGCCGAACCGCACACCGAATACCACCTCGGCATCGCGCAGTGGCACGCCGGCGACCGTGCCCAGGCGGTCCGTAGCTGGGAACGAGGTCTGGCCGCGGCCGCCTCCTGCTGGCCGCTGCTGCGCTGCCTGGCCGTCGCCGCCCTGGTGAGCGGCCAGCGCGAACTGGCCGCGGAGTACTACGCGGAGGCGTTCGACGGGCTGTGCGCGGAGCGCCGCGACGGCGACGAGGCGTGGACCGCGGCCACCGCAGCGCTGGGCCGTGAGGCGTTCGAGGCGCTTCTCCCGGCGGGGCGCGCCGAGGCCGCCCGCGCGGTGTGGACGGGGCTGCCCCCGGAGGTCCGGGCACGCGGCCGGTTCCGGCTGCTGGAGGCCCAGTTGCTGATCGCGGAGGGCCGGAAGGACGCCGCGAAGGCCGTGTTCGACGCGGGCTTCGAGGTGGCCGACCTGCGCGAGGGTGCGGAGATCCTTGAGGAGGTGTGGCACCGGATCACGGACGAGCCGCTGCCCGACGCGTACGACTACCGCATGCGCCCGCGCGCCTGACAGGAGCGGGAACCACATGATCATCTGGATCAACGGGGCCTTCGGCAGCGGCAAGACGACGCTGGTCACCGAGCTGCACCGCAGGCTGCCGGACGCCCTCGTCCTTGACCCGGAGCACGTCGGCTTCCTGCTGCGCGAGATCGTGGAGGTGCCGGGCGGCGACTTCCAGAACATCCCGCTGTGGCGCAGACAGGTGGCCTCGCTCGCGCAGGGGCTGGTCGAGGAGTACGGGCGGCCGGTCCTCGCGCCGATGACCGTGGTCCGCCGACAGTACGCCGACGAGATCTTCGGGGCCCTGGAGAAGGCGGGCGTCCCGGTCCGCCACTTCTTCCTCGTCGTCTCGGCGCCCGTACTCGAACAGCGGCTGGAAGCACGCGTGTTGATGCCTGACGATCCGGAGCGCGACGAGGCGGCGCGGCGCTGGGGGAAGGCGCGGATCGCCGATTGCGTGGCGGCGGTGGGCAGTCTGCGGGAGGACACCGTGGTGCTGGACGGCGAGCTGTCCACCGCGGAGCTCGCCGCCCAGGTGCTGGAGCGGACGGGTCTTGGCTAGACCGGCACGTTGCGGTCGACGTACTCGAAGACCGAGCCGTCCGGGTGCACCGCGATCAGGTTGCGGCCGACCGGGGTCGGGACCGGGCCCGCGATGACGCGGGCGCCGACCCGGGTCAGGGACGCGTGGGCCTCGTCCACGTCCTTCACGGCGATGGTCGCGGTGACCTTGCGCAGGATCTCCAGCTCCGATTCGGGGCCGCTCATCAGCAGGAAGCAGCTGATCGCGGCGACGGACACCCCGCCGCGCTCGAAGCGGAGGGCCCGAGCGCCCGTCAGCCGCTCGTAGAAGGCCACCGCGCCCTCCAGGTCGTCGACGCAGATACGCAGCGTGGTTCCCAGGATCTCCATGGCGGCCAGGTTAGTTGGCCGCCCGCCGCCATGTGATCCCTTCGGCACCGGCCGTGCTCAGACGCGGCAGAGCACCTCGCCGTGCGGCACCATGAACCAGCCGTCGTCCTGCGCGCCCCACGCGCGCCACGCCTCCGCGATCTCCGCCAGCTGCTCCGCCGTGGCGTGCCCGCCGTCCACCGCGAGCTTCGCGTACGCCGATCCGACGGTACGGTCGGCCCACAGCCCGCTCCACCAGGCCCGGTTCACCGGCGTCGCGTAACACCACGAGCCCGCCGTGGGCGTGATGTCGGTGAACCCGGCCCGCCGCGCCCAGGACAGCAGCCGGCGTCCGGCGTCCGGCTCGCCGCCGTTGGCGCGGGCCACCCGGCCGTACAGGTCCGCCCAGCGGTCCATGCCCGGCGACTCGGGGAACCAGGTCATCGCCGCGTAGTCGCTGTCGCGCGCCGCGACGACGCCCCCGGGGCGGCACACCCGGCGCATCTCGCGCAGTGCCTGAACCGGGTCACCGACGTGCTGGAGGACCTGATGGGCGTGGACTACGTCGAAGGAGTCGTCGGGGTAATCCAGGTCGTGGACGTCCGCGACGGCGAACTCCACGTTGTCCAGGCCGCGTTCGGCGGCGGTCCCGGCCGCCTGGGCCAGGATGTCGTCGGTGGTGTCGACGGCGGTCACCCGGCCCGGGGCGACCAGCGCGGCCAGGTCCGCGGTGATGGTGCCCGGGCCGCAGCCGACGTCCAGCACGTCCAGGCCCGGGCGCAGTTCGCCGACGAGGTAGGCCGCGGAGTTGGCGGCGGTGCGCCACCGGTGCGAGCGCAGCACCGACTCGTGGTGGCCGTGGGTGTAGACGGCGGTCTCCTTCGGCATGGCCGTGCATCCTCTCTCGAAACGCGAACCGCGAAAGCGCTGTCCGACAGGACCACCGTAGAGCCTGCCGCCGAATAATGAGATGGGTATCTTGCGATGTGGACAATCGCCGGGCGTGCGAAAGGGCGGCCGACGCCACGTCGACCGCCCCTCGTCGGCCTCCCGGCCCGAATGTCGCTACGCCGGCCGCGGGCAGTACACCGTCAGCGCCTCCGGCACCTTGTCGATCAGCAACTCCTCCTCGCTGTGCGCCACTTCACCGTCGTACGCGTACGGTGTCCCCGGCTTGAGGCCGGAGACCCGCACCCGCTGCCGGCGCACCGCCGCGTGCATGGGGGAGCGGGTCAGCGGGCCCGCGACCGCCGCCGCGAGCAGCCTGAGGCCGGGCGTCCGGCCGCCGTGCACCACGCGGACGTCCAGCAGCCCGTCGGCGAGGTTGTGCCGCCGCCCGGGCGCCGGACCCACCCGCTGGAACAACCCGTTGCCGATGAACAGCAGCCACAACGGACGGCACCGGCCCTGGAGTTCGGCCTCCAGGGGGCGCTCGCCGCGCAGTACGTGCAGGGCCGCGAGCACGCCCGCCGGCCAGCCGCCGATCCGGGGCGACCAGCGCTCCCGCATCCGCACCAGCTCCGGATACACGCCCAGGCTGAAGGCGTTCAGGAAGTACCCGTCGCCGCCGTCGGGGCCGGGCCGGAACCTGCCCAGGTCCGCCCGGACCGCACTGCCGGCGACGAGCGCGGAGCAGGCGTCGGCGACGGTCTCGATGCCCAGGTCGTACGCGAAGTGGTTGAGGGTCCCGCCGGGGAACACCGCGAGCGGCACCTCGTGCTCCACCGCCACGGACGCCGCCAGGTTGACCGTGCCGTCCCCGCCGCACACCCCCAGCGCCGTGCACCGGTCCGCGGCCTGCGCCAGCTCCGAGGCGAGCCGGCCTGGCGGGCACTCCACGATCTCCGCCTCCGGCAGCGCGCTCCTGATCAGCGAGGCGGTCGCGGTCGCCGTCCCCGACTCCTGGTTGGCGACCACCACCAGGCCCCGGCCCCCGGGCAGGGCGGGGGCGTCGGCCGGCGGTCTGCCCGGCGCGGGCAGCTGTCCCCTGGTCGGTATCACCCCGCGCAGGGCGAACGCCGCCCCCACGCCCAGCGCCGCGCCCGCCAGCACATCGCTCGGGTAGTGCACCCCGGTGTACACGCGGGACGCCGCCACGGACAGCGCGACGGGCGCGACGACCGCCCCCCAGCCCCGCGACTCCAACGCGACGCCGGTGGCGAACGCGGCCGCCGAAGCGGCGTGCCCCGACGGGAACGACGTGGTGACCGGCTGCCGCTTCAGCTGCCGTATCACCGGCACGGCGTCCAGGATCGGCCGCTGCCTGCGGACCGCCCCCTTGCCCACCGTGTTGATCGCCGCCGACGCCACCGCGAGCGAGGCGATCCCGCGCAGCGCGGCCCGCCGGGCCCGCGCACTGCCCCCGAAGGCGGCCATGCCGGCCGCGGCCCCGAACCACAGGAGCCCGTGATTGGCGCTGCGGCTCAGGCGGGGCAGCACCGGCCCCGCGGCCGGCCAGTGCCGCTGGGCCAGATTCTGGAACACGGCGAGATCGCGCCGGTGGAACCGGTCGCGCAGCCCGGCGATCCGGGACGGGACGGAAGCATTGCTCGCTGACGACATGCGTCAGCGGATACCCCGCATCGCCGCCCCGAACCAGCAGCCACGCCGACGGTAGCCTGTGATCGTCATACCGGTCACCGGCCTGGGCGCCGGACAGGAGAGGGGGGTGCACGACCATGGGGCGACTCGTCCCCGCGGTGACCAGGGCGCTCGACGTGCTCGAACTCTTCCTCCAGGGCGACGGCACCCTGTCCGCCCCGGAGGTGACCCGCAAGCTCCAGCTGCCCCGCACCACCGTCCACGAGCTGCTCACCACGCTCGCCGCCCGGTCGTACCTGGTCACGGAACCGGACCGGCCCGGCCGCTACCGGCTGGGCGTGCGCACCTACCAGCTCGGCAGCCGGTACGCCGAACAGCTCGACCTCGCCGCCGAAGGCCGCCAGGTCGCCCGGCGCGTCGCCGAGCGGTGCGGCGAGTCCGTGCACGTGGCGATCCTGGACGGCACCGACGCCGTCTGCGTGGCCCAGGCCGACTCCACCCACGCCGTCCGCACGGTGGCGGCGGCCGGCCACCGGCTGCCCGCCCACTGCACGTCCGCCGGCAAGATGCTCCTCGCCTCACTGCCCGCCCCGGAACTCGACGCCCGGCTCGACGGCCTGGAACCGGCCGCCCTGACCCCGCACACCCTCACCGGCGAGCGCGAGCTGCGGGCCGCCCTCGACGCCGTACGGGAACGAGGCGTGGCAACGGAGCACCAGGAGTCCGACCCGGGGGTCAGCTGTGTCGCCGCCCCCGTGCACGACCGGTCGGGGCGGGTCGTCGCCGCGCTCTCCGTGTCGGTCCCGATGATCCGCTGGACCGAGGAGCGCGAACGGGAACTCGCCGACCTCGCCCTCGAAGGAGCCGACGAGCTGTCGGTCCGCCTCGGACACGACCGCGGCACGGTCCGAGCCACCGAGCCACCGGGCGCCCCGCCCCGTTCCCTCGTATAAAGGTCCGGAGGGCGAACGGCGGGGCTGAGTGGCGGGCGGCGGCGAAGGAGGCCCGATGGGCCGGGAGCGGACCGGGCGGCACGAGCGCGGCACGGACGCGGTCCGGGAGGACCGGGGCCCCGTACGGTACGGGCCGCCGGCCCCCTGGCCGGGACTGCCCGTGCTGCCGGAACTGGCCGAGGTGCTGGCCTCCGCCGCCGGCCGCGCCGCCCCCGAACCCGCCGGCGGATCGGCCGCCCTGCGCGAGGCCGCCTGCGCCTACTGGGACCGGCGCGGACTGCGCGGCGGCCCCGAGCGCGTCGCGGCGGCACCCGGCACCGCGCCGCTGCTCCTCGCCCTGATCGCCGCGCACGGGGGAGACGTGCTGCTGCCGCGCCCCTGCCCCGCCTCCTGGATCCCGCAGGCCAGGCTGCTCGGCCGGCCCGCCTACCAGGTACCCACGCCCGCCGAGTGCGGCGGAGTGCCCGACCCTTACGCCCTCCTCGAAACCGTGCGGCGGGTGCGCGCCGAGGGCGGCCGTCCCAGGCTGCTGCTGCTCTCGGTGGCCGACGACCCCACCGCCACGGTCGCCCCGCCGGAACTCGTGCGAGAGGCGTGCGAGGCCGCCGTGGACGAGGGGCTGCACATCGTCAGCGACGAGACCTGGCGCGACACCGTGCACCGCCCGCACGACACGGTCCTGGTCAGCCCGGCAGAGATGTGCCCCGACGACGTGACGGTGGTCTCCGGTCTGTACGGGGCGCTGGCCCCCGCCGCCTGGCCGGTCGCCGTCGCCCGGTTCCCGGGCACCGCCCGCTCCGCCGCCCGCCACGCCCGTACGCTCGACGTCCTCACCGCGCTCGGCGCCTCCGTCGCCGGACCGGTCGCGGCGGCCGCCGCCCACGCCCTGCGCGAACCGGACGCCGTGACCGGACGCGCCAGGCTCGCCGCCGCCCTGCACGCCCGGCTCGCCACCGAGGCGCACCGTGCCGTCCTCGGCTGGGGCGCCCTCGCCCGGCCCCCGCAAGCCGGCCGCCATCTCTACGCGGACCTCGGCCCGCTCCGCTCCCGGCTCGCCGCCCGGGGCGTCAACGACTCGCTCGAACTGGAGGAGTTCCTGTCCGCCCGGCTCGGGACCCCCGCCCCCGGCGGCCACCGCTTCGGCGACGAACTCGGCGCGCTACGGGTCCGCCTGGGCACCGGCTCGCTCCTCGGCACGGACCCGGAGCGGCAGGCCGAAGCGCTCACCGCCCCGGACCCGCTCGAATTGCCGCACATCGCGGCAGCGCTGAGCATTTTCCGAGCAGCCCTCGACGCACCGCGCTGACCCACCGCGCCGGCGCCCTCCTGGACGGGAGCCCCGATGACCGACCAGACCGAGACCCCGGTCGCACCCCCTGTGTCCTGCGGCGAGGTCGTCACCCCGCGCCCCCTCGGCGAGGTGCGTACCTGGCCCCGCAGCTTCGCCGACCGGCTCACCGCCCCGCTCCCCGGCGTCCGCGGCATGTCCAGGCTGGCCCGCGAGCACGCCATCCGGCCCAACGCGGAGGGCCTGCGCCACATCCACCGCCTGCCCTACGCCCCCGGACCCCTGCCGCCGGTCCCGGCGGGTGCCGCGTGCGTCACCTGGGCCGGCCACGCCAGCTGGATCATCCGCACCGGCGGCCTCACCGTCCTCGCCGACCCCGTCTGGTCCCGCCGCATCCTCGGCACCCCGGCCCGCATCACACCGGTCGGGGTCCGCTGGGCGGACCTGCCGTCCGTCGACGCGGTCGTCATCAGCCACAACCACTACGACCACCTGGACGCCCCCACCCTGCGCCGGCTGCCCCGCGGCACCCCGCTGTTCGTCCCGGCCGGACTCGGCCAGTGGTGCCGCCGCCGGGGCTTCGGCAACGTCACCGAGCTCGACTGGTGGGAGTCCGCCCAGCTGGACGGCGTCCGCTTCGACTTCGTACCCGCCCACCACTGGTCGAGGCGCACCCTCACCGACACCTGCCGCTCGCTGTGGGGCGGCTGGGTCGTCCAGGACACCACCGGGCCGGGTGGCGGCAGCCGGATCTACTTCGCCGGTGACACCGGATACGGCCACTGGTTCGCCGAGATCGGCCGCCGCCACCCCGGCATCGACCTCGCCCTGCTGCCGATCGGCGCGTACGAGCCCCGCTGGTGGCTCGGCGACGTCCACGCGGACCCGGAGGAGGCCGTGCAGGCGTACGAAGACCTCGGCGCCCACGCCATGGCCCCCATGCACTGGGCGACCTTCCTGCTGTCCGCCGAGCCGGTCCTCGAACCCCTCACCCGGCTGCGCACCGCCTGGCAGGGCGCCGGACACCCCCGCGACCGGCTCTGGGACCTGCCCATCGGCGGCTCCCGCCTGCTGGGGCCGCCCGGCGTCAGCGCGCCCACCACGCCCGCGTCCGGCGCCACACCGCGGGCGCCCCGCTGATCACCAGCGTCAGGCCCACCGCCGCGACCACCCCCTGCCACGGCTCGGGGAACAGCGAGCCGCCCAGGATGCCGATCAGCTGGTACGTCGCCGCCCAGGCCAGACACGCCGGCACATCGCCCCGGGCGAACCGCCGCAGCTCCATCCGGCCCAGCAGGCATGCCAGCATCACCGGGATCCGCCCGGCCGGCACCAGCCGGGACAGCACCAGCACCGTGGCCCCGTGCTCGTCCAGCTTGTGCTGCGCCTGCTCTAGCCGCTCCGGCGCCGCCCGGTCCCGGATGGCCCGCAGCCACCGCGACCCGTTCTTCGACCGCACCCCCCGCTGCCCCAGCCAGTACAGGGATATGTCCCCGAGGAACGCCGCCGACGACGCCACCGCGAACACCACCAGCAGCGAGAACGGCGACGACTGGTGGAACGCCACCACGGCCGCCGAACTCACCAGCGCGCCCGTCGGCACCACCGGCACCAGCGCACCCAGCGCCACCAGCAGGAAGAGCGACGGATAGCCGACCGCCTGCTGCGTCGCCTCGGCGGGCAGCTGCGCCGCCTGGCGCAGGAACTCGATCACGCGCTGCCTTCCGGCCGCACCCGCTCGCCGTGCGCCAGCCGGTGCACCGCGACCTCCGGCGCCACCAGCGCCGCCTTGCGTACGAACTCCTCGCCCGGCGCGTGGAACTCGTGCGGCCGCACCCCGTCCATCCCGATCGGCCAGTACGTGCCGTAGTGCACCGGCACCGCCGCGCGCGGCCGCAGCCGGGTCAGCGCCTGGGCCGCCCGCCCCGCGTCCAGGTGCCCGTGGCCCAGGTAGGGCCCCCAGCCGCCGACCGGCAGCAGCGCCACGTCCACCGGGCCGACCGCCCGCGCCATGTCGTCGAAGAGCCCGGTGTCCCCGGCGAAGTACGTACGTGCCGCGCCCTCCACCACGTAACCGAGCGCCGGCGAGCGGTGCGGGCCCAGCGGCAGGCGCCGGCCGTCGTGCAGCGCCGGGACCGCCCGGACCCGCACCCCGCCCACCGTCACCTCGTCGCCCGCGACCACCTCGGTGATCCGCAGACCGCGCACCCGGCGCAGCAGCCGCAGCCCCGGCACCGACCGCACCGAACCGCGCGGCACGACCACCCGCGCCCCCGGGGCGACGCGCGCCAGCGACGGCAGGTGGAGATGGTCGGAGTGCAGGTGCGAGATGAGGACCACGTCGGCCACGGCCGCGTCCGGACCCGGCAGCTCGCCGCGGCGTCGCCGCAGATGCGCGAAGCGCCGTACGAACACCGGATCGGTGAGGAAGCGGACCCCGGAGTCCTCGATCGTGCATGTGGCATGACCCCACCAGGTGATCTCCACCGGCACGAGACGCCTCCTTCTGCTCACCGGACCCTTCGGCCCCCTCCACACCTGCCCGGACGAGCCTACGGCCAGTCGTACCCGGGCGGCCCGCGTACCCCGGCGCAGCCGTGGATCACCGGCCGGGGCCCGTGCCCCCGTGCGCCCCCTCACCGCCCCGGAACGCTCCCTCGGCCTGCACGTACGGGCACATAGGGTCGGGGAACGACGAGCACGGGGAGAAGGACGGGCCATGGGGGACGTACGCGTGGCGGCCATCGCCAGCCTGACGCCGCTGGAGGAACTGGACAGCGATCCGTTCCTCGTGGACACCCGGGGCCAGCACGCCATGTGCGCCCGCTGGGCAGCCGACCAGGGCTATGTCGTCACCCGGCAGCTGCGCCTCTACGGTCTGCGCCCCGACCACCCGGCGCTCTGGTCCGACATCGAGAGCGGCGAGGTCGAGCTGTTCGTCGCCCCCTGCGACCGGGTCCTCGCCAGCGCCCTCGCCTCGGTGCCGGAGTTCACCGCCGAGTGCGAGAGGCGCGGCGTACGCCTGGAGATCGCCGGACTCGCCGAGCCGTCCTACACCGCCGACGGCAAGGCCGGCGTGCACCGCCGCCTCTCCATGCCGACCGCGGGATACGACGGCTGCTGACCGGCCGCGGGGCCGTCCGGCCCGCTGTGAAATCCTGGGGCGGGGCCCGGAACGGCAGGGCCCGGACGTGAGGTGACGACAGCGTGGGCGACGGACGATGGCGGCGGACCGGCGCCGCGCTGATGCGCGTGATCGCGGTCTGGGCCGTCTCGACGCTCACCATGCTCGCGCTCGCCGGCATCCTCCCCGACTTCAGGCTCCAGTCCGCCGACGGCGACAGCATCACCAAGACCGCCTTCACCGCGGCCTGGGGCGCGGGCGCCTTCGGACTGCTCTCCGCGCTGGTCTGGCCCGTGCTGGTGCGGGCCCTGCTCATCGTCCCCGCCCTCGTCCTCGGCGCGCTCGTCTTCTTCCTCAACGGCTCACTGCTGCTGATCGCGCTTCGGCTCATACCGGACGGCCGCGGCGCCGCCGCCCCGGAGACCGCGGTCGCCGTCGCGGCCGTGATGTCCGCCGTCGCCTCCGCGACCTCCACCGCTCTCGCCGTGCGCGACGACAACGCCTACCGGCGCCGCCTCTCCCGCCTGGCCGACCGGCGCCGCCGGCGCAGCGGCACGGGCGGCGAGGCGGGCGGCGCCCCGCCGGGCACCGTCTTCATCCAGCTCGACGGGGTCGGCCACGACGCCCTCGTCGCGGCGGCCGCGGGGGGTGTCATGCCGACCGTCGCCCACTGGCTGGCCGAACCCGGCGGACACCGGCTCCTGCCCTGGCGCACCGACTGGTCCAGCCAGACCGGCGCCAGCCAGCTCGGCATCCTGCACGGCAGCAACCACGACGTACCCGCCTTCCGCTGGTACGAGAAGGAGACCGGCCTCGTCATGGTCTCCAGCAAGCCGGCGAGCGCACTGGAACTCCAGCGCCGGGCCGTCGCCCGCACCCGGGACGGCGGGCTGCTCACCCTTGACGGCGCCAGCCGGGGCAACCTCTTCAGCGGCGGCGCCGCCCAGCTCGCGCTCGTCCTCTCGATGGCCGCCAGACTCGGCAAGGGCCGCCGCTCACGGGCCGGGTACTTCGCCTACTTCTCCGACCCGGCCAACGCCGTCCGCACCGCCGGCTCCTTCGCCGCCGAGGTCTGCCGGGAGATCGCCCAGTCGACCCGCTCCCGCCTCCGCAAGGAGACGCCCCGCATCAAGCGCGGCGGGCTCTACCCCTTCATCCGCGCCTTCGCCACCGTCGTGGAACGCGACGTGGTGGTCGCCGCCGTCATCGGCGACATGTTCGCCGGCCGGACCGCCGTCTACGCCGACCTCGTCGCGTACGACGAGGTGGCGCACCACTCCGGACCGCGCAGCCGGGACGCGGAGAAGGTGCTCGCCCGCCTCGACCGGGCGCTCGCCCTGATCGCCAAGGTCGCCGAGCAGGCCCCCCGCACCTACCGGATCGTGCTCCTGTCCGACCACGGCCAGAGCCCGGGGGCCACCTTCGCAGGGGCGTACGGGCTGACCCTCAAGGACCTGGTCCGGGCGGGCAGCGGACTGCCCGTGCCCCGGAGCGCGCAGCGCACCCGCAGCGCCTCCGAGGCGCGCGACGCGGTCCGCATCGCCCTGCACCGGCCGGTCGCCGGGGGCCAGGACGAGCACGTCGCGGTCCCCTCCGACCCGATAGTCCTGGCCTCCGGCAACCTCGGCCTGATCTCCTTCCCGGACATCGAGGGCCGCGCGTCCCAGGAACAGCTGGAGCGCCGCCACCCCGCGCTGCTCTCCACGCTCGCCAACCACCCGGGCATCGGCTTCCTGCTCGTCCGCAGCGAGCGCCACGGCTCGGTGGTGCTGGCCCGCGACGGCGTACGGGTGCCCGTGGCGGATCTGGCCGACGGGCAGGGGCCGCTGGCCGTGTACGGCCCCGGCGCCGCGGACGCGATCCGGCGGACGGACACCTTCACGCACGTCGCGGATGTGATGGTCAACTCCATGTACGACCCCGCCACCGGCACCGTGCACGCCTTCGAGGAGCAGATCGGCTCGCACGGCGGCCTGGGCGGCGAGCAGTCGCGGCCGTTCCTGCTGTGGCCGCGCACCATGACGGACCCGCTGGACGCCGTCACCGGCGAGGACGGGGGGCGCCCGGCCGAACTCGTCGGGGCCGAGGCCGTGCACCGGGTCCTCAGACACTGGCTCCAGGAGGCGTCGGGGCCCCAGGTGCCGGTGCGGCCGGACGGGCAGCCGGACGAACAGGCCGGCCGCGCCTGATCAGGCCGACTGCCGGCGTACGAGCGTGGGATGGAAGATCACCGACGGGGGCGGGTCCGCCGGTTTGCCGATCTGCCCGAGCAGCAGCCGGGCCATCTCCGCCGACATCTCCTCCACCGGCTGCCGGACCGTGGTCAGCGGCGGATCACAGGCCAGCGCCGCGCTGCTGTCGTCGAACCCGACGAGCGCGACATCGTCCGGGACCTCCTTCCCGGCCCGCAGCAGCACGGGCACGGCCCCCAGCGCCATCAGGTCCGAGGCGATGAACACCGCGTCCAGATCCGGACGCTCCGCCAGCAGCCGCCGCATCGCCGCCGCGCCCCCGGCATGGGTGAAGTCGCCCTCGGCGGTCACCACGTCGTGGATGCCGTGCGAGGCGAGCGCGTCCAGGAACCCGGCGAGCCGCGCCTGACCGGCCGGCATGTCCTGCGGGCCCGACACCGTGCCGATGCGGCGGCGGCCCAGCGCGGCGAGATGGTCGGCGGCCAGCCGCGCCCCGGCCCGCTGGTCCGCCTCGACGTAGGTGAGCGGCGTCGGCCTGCGCGGCTGCCCGGCGAGCACGGCGGGCAGCCGGGTCCCGTGCAGCAGCCCGGGCAGCGGGTCGTCCGCGTGCGACGAGATGAGCACCACCCCGTCGACGTGACCGTGGCGCAGGTACGAGAGCAACTGGTCGCGCGACTCCTGGTCGTCGGCCAGCATCAGGACCAGCTGGATGCCCGCCGGACGCAGCACCTCCAGGAGACCGGTGACCACCCGCCCGAAGTAGGGGTCGGAGAACATCCGGCCGACGAATGGCTCTGGCACGGTGCGCCGCTCCCGCTCCGAGACGACCAGCGCGATCGAGTCCGTGCGGCGGGTCACCAGCGAACGGGCCGCGCGGTTGGGGACGTAACCGGTGGCGTCCACCGCCGCCTCCACGGTCCGCCGCAGCGCCGGGTCCACGGTGGTCGCGCCGTTGATCACCCGGGACACCGTCGCCCGTGACACCCCGGCCACACCGGCGACGTCCTCCAAGGTCACCGGACGGGCGGGCGGCGGCACGTCGGCAGGCATGCAGTCTTTATACCGGGTGGTACGACCGGCGGGGCAACGGCCCCGGGCGCCTCGGGTTGCGTCGGCCCGGCCGTCAGCCGGGAGCGCCGGACAGGCCGGGCAGCCGGGCGAGTTCGGTCCGGCGGGCGGAGACCAGGGCGGCCGCGAGCCGCTTGGCGTCCGGCCGGGTGCCGGCCCCGGTCTCCGAGCGCGAGACCTGGGCGGTCTGGCGCAGATGGCCCCCGATCCGGTCCACCAGGAACCGGTCGAAGGCCGCGCCCCTCAGCGCGCGGGCCCGTGCCAGGTCGCCGGCCGTCACCATGCCCGGCATGTCGTGGCCCTCGTGCACATTGGTGTCAGGGAGCCCCATCCGGGTCAGCAGCGGGCGCAGCCGGGCCAGTTCACCGTTCTGGGCGGCGCGCAGCCCCGCCGCCCAGCGCCGTACACCGGCGTCGCCGGAACGGTCGGCGGCGAGCGAGAGGAGTTCCACGGCCTGTTTGTTCATCGGGGTCATCAGCTGGACCCAGGCGGCGTCCGTCGGATCGGCGGGGGCGCCGGTGGCGGACGGGGCGGGCGGGGGAGTGGATCCCGGGTCGGCCGCCGGGGTGCCGCAGCCGGCCAGGAGGAGAAGCAGGGCGAGCGTCGCCGCGCGGCGGACCGCCTTCATCGCGGGCTCCCTCGGGGGAAGGCCCGTCCGGGGCGCGGGGCCCCGGACGGGCGATGGGGGTACGGGGGACGCGTCAGGGGGTGCCGTCGGCCCCGCACTTGATGATGGCGTTGATGCAGTCGCGCACGCGCTGCGCCAGTTCGGCCTCGGGCCACACGTTGAAGAAGTCGCCGTGCATCGTGTAGCCGGGACCGGACGCCAGGCGGAACCTGGACGGGTCGCCGTTGACCGGGTACCGCAGCACCTGGCGGAGCTTGGGTACCGGGACCGGGTGGGTGGCCGGGCACTCGCCGTTGACCGGGTACGACATGTGGCTCTTGTGGTCGGGCGAGTCGAGGTCCTTGCCGTTCCAGCACTGCGGGAAGTCGAGGTACGACTCCAGCATCGCGTCGGCCGGGCAGTTGACGAAGTCGTGCGACGGGTTGACCTCGCCGTGGTGCAGACACGACCAGCGCGAGATCGTGTTGTCGTTCGGCCCGGTCGCCCTGGCGTTGCCCGCGACGATCCTCAGGCCCCGGGGGAAGGGCTTGATCTGCCGGATGACGTCGTCCCGGACGCCCTCGCCCAGGTAGTAGAACGTGGTGCCGGTGGGCTCCACCTCCTTGTCGCCGTTGTACAGGGTGGGCACCCAGTACGACGACAGGTCGATGTCGGGTGAGCAGGTGCTCCTGGCCTTCTCCAGCGAGGCCAGGTCGGAGTGGCCATTCGTGGAGTCGTTGCCGAAGAAGCTGTGCATGTGCGAGGCGCCGGGCAGGCCGGGGAAGACGATCGGGTCGTCGGGAGCCCGGTGGGTGTACGGGCACTCGGCGAGGAATTCGGCCACCCGGACCACGTCGGCGGCGGCCTTGGGCGCGGGGGCCTCCGTGCCGGCGGACGCGCTGCCGGTGGTGGCCTGAAGGAGGGTCAGGGCGAGCGCCGCGGCGGCGAGTGCCGCCGTGCGGTACCGCCGGGGCGATGGGGGTCTGCGGTGGCGGTCCTCGCCGTTGCTGCGTTGACGGAAGAAGAGCACGGCACTCCTGTTCAGGGAAGTGGTGGGGGGATGTGCCCTGATCATGGGCGGTCTGATCAGGTGAGAGAGCGCTCTCTGCCAAGGGAACGTAGGAGCGTGTTCGGTGCATGTCAATACAGCCGACGGGCCTTCGATGGCCGGTCGGTGACGGTGTCCTCCGGGGTTTCTGTACGGGAGAGCGCTCTCTCTCGTGACAGGCGCCCAAAACCTCGGGCGCCAGGCCTGGGAGAGCGCTCTCCCAGGCTTCTTCGGCCGCGGCGTTGTCAGTGGTGGGCGGCAGGATGAAGGGCATGACGAACTCAGCAGTCGTGCTCGCCGACCACGCCTCCTACGCCGCCGCCGTCGAGGATGCCGCCCAGGCCGCCGCCGCTTACTACGCCACGGGCGAGAGCACCCTCGACGACGACGCCTACGACCGCCTGGCGCGGGGCATCGCCGCGTACGAGCGGGACCATCCGCAGGAGGTGCTGCCCGCCTCGCCGACCGGCAAGGTGGCGGGCGGCGCCGCCGTCGGGGACGTGCCGCACACCGTGCCGATGCTCTCCCTCGACAACGTCTTCTCGGCCGAGCAGTTCGCCACCTGGACCGCATCGCTGGAGCGCCGGATCGGACGGCCCGTCACCGCGTGGAGCGTCGAGCCGAAGCTCGACGAGCTCGCGGTCGCCGCTCGGTACCGCGAGGGCCGCCTGGAGCGGCTGATCACCCGGGGCGACGGCACCGCAGGTGAAGACGTCTCCCACGCCATCGGGACCGTCGTCGGGCTCCCCGCGCGGCTCGCGGAGCCGGTCACGATCGAGATACGCGGCGAGATCCTGATGACCACCGAGCAGTTCGAGCGGGCCAACACGGTCCGCACCGAGCACGGCGGCGCCCCCTTCGCCAACGCGCGCAACGGCGCCGCGGGCACCCTGCGTGCCAAGGACCGCGCGTACACGGTGGAGATGACGTTCTTCGCGTACGGCGCCCTGCCGCTGCCCGACTCCGGCGCAGTGGCGGACGAGCTCGCCGAGCTGCCGCACAGCCAGGTGCTCGCCCGGGTCGCGGAACTGGGCGTGCACACCGCCGCGGATACGCAGGTCGCGCCGCGCACCGCCGCCACCGTCGAGCAGGTCCAGGCCCGGATCGAGGAAGTCGCCGCGCTGCGCGCCGCGTTGCCGTTCGGGATCGACGGCATCGTCGTCAAGGCGGACCTGGCCGCCGACCGGCGCGACGCGGGTTCCGGCTCCCGGGCCCCGCGCTGGGCCATCGCCTACAAACTGCCCGCCGTCGAGAAGGTCACCCGCCTCCTCGGCGTCGAGTGGAACGTGGGCCGCACCGGCATCATCGCGCCGCGCGCCGTGCTGGAACCCGTCGAGATCGACGGCTCGACCGTCGGCTACGCCACGTTGCACAACCCGGCCGACATCACCCGACGGGACCTGCGCATCGGCGACCACGTGATGGTCTACAAGGCGGGCGACATCATCCCCCGCATCGAGGCGCCCGTCGCCCATCTGCGCACCGGTGACGAGCAGCCCGTCGTCTTCCCCGAGGCGTGCCCCCAGTGCGGTTCGGAGATCGACAGCAGCGAGCAGCGCTGGCGCTGTGTGCGGGGCCGTGACTGCCGCATCGTCGCCTCCGTCTCGTACGCCGCCGGGCGCGACCAGCTCGACATCGAAGGGCTCGGCACGACCCGGGTCGTCCAGCTGGTCGACGCCGGTCTCGTCACCGACTTCGCCGACCTGTTCATGCTGGAGCGCGAACAGCTGCTCACGCTCGACCGGATGGGGGAGACCAGCACCGACAATCTGCTGGCCGCCATCGACACGGCCCGCTCGCAACCGCTCTCCCGGGTGTTCTGCGCCCTCGGTGTGCGCGGCACCGGGCGCTCCATGTCCCGCCGGATCGCCCGCTACTTCGCCGAGATGGACCGGATCCGGGCCGCCGGCGAGGAGGAGTTGCAGCGGGTCGACGGCATAGGCAAGGAGAAGGCGGCCGGCGTCGTCGCGGAGCTGGCCGAGCTCGCCCCACTCATCGACAAGCTGGTCGCCGCCGGGGTGAACATGACCGAACCGGGCGCGACCGCGCCGCCCGCGCCGGGCGAGGAGGCCGACGAGGAGACGGCCGCCGGTGCCGAGGGCGCTCCGCTGGCCGGGATGACGGTGGTGGTCACCGGGGCCATGACGGGCGCGTTGGAGAAGCTGTCGCGCAACCAGGTGAACGAGCTGGTCGAGCGGGCCGGCGGCAGGTCCTCCTCCAGCGTCTCCAAGCGCACGACGCTGCTCGTCGCCGGTGAGAAGGCGGGCTCCAAGCGCACCAAGGCGGAGGAGCTGGGGGTGCGGATCGCGACGCCGGAGGAGTTCGCGGAGCTGATGGCGGAGTTCCTGCCGGTCGACGCCTGAGCCGGGCGCGCCGTGGGCAGGGCCTGGCCGCGTCCTTCGATTGTGCAGGGGAGTGGCTTTCTTTGCCTCCCTATTGCATAGTGAGGGCTCGGCCATGCCTCGCGATCAGCGGGTCACTGGGTGTGTACGGCCGCGGCTGCGTGCCGGGGGTGAGGGGCGATGCGTTCTCTGCGCGACGGACGGCGGCACGACCGCTCCGTCCACCGGCACTACCGGGGCGCCACCCGGGGTCTCGCCCTGGATCTCGGCAGCTCCCGCACCCGCGCCTGGGTCCCCGGCCAGGGCGTCCTCGCGGACACCGTCCACGGCACCGGTGAGTACGGCCCCGGCCGTCCCGTCCGGCGCGGCCGCATCGTGGACCCCGACTCGTGCGGCCGGATGCTGGCCCGCATCGCCGACCGGGCCCTGGGGGAGCGCCGTGAGGACGCGGTCATCGTCCTCAGCCACCCCGTGCTCGCCGGCCCCGGACACCGGGCCGCCGCCCGCGACCTGCTCCGCGCGCTCGGCCCCTCGGACGTCATCGTCCTGGACAGCGCCCGAGCCGCCGCGGCGTGCGCCGGGCCGGGGGACGGCGGCCCGCTCCTCGTCCTCGACATCGGCGCCGAGCTGACCGAGGCGACCCTGCTCGTGGACGGCCTGGTGCGCGACGCACGGCTCGCCGAGACCGGGCTCAGCGACCTGGAGCCGGGCGAACCGCCCACCGCCGCCGTCCGCGCCGTCCTGGACATGGTCATGGCCATGTGGCGGCAGGACCCGCACGGCGCGCTGCTCGGCGCCCTGCGCAGGGGCCCGCTGCTCGCCGGAGGCGGTGCGCTGCGCCCGGACGTCACCAACCGGATAGCGGTCCGCCTCGGCGTCCCGGTCCGGCGCACGGACGACCCGGCGACCACGGTCGTGCGCGGGGCCGGACTGGTCCTCAGCTCCGTCCTCCGCCAGGCCGCCGCGCCCGCCCTGCCCGGCCGCCCCCGGTGACCCCGCTCCCGGGGCCGCCCCCGGGGAACGCAACCCCGGGGCGCCCGTCCGCCGCGCGGCACTGCATCGTCGCCCTGCTCCTCGCCGTGCTCGCCCTCGTCGGCGGCGCGCCCGCGGCGGCCGGGGCGGGCCTCCCCGTGCACGCGGCGGCGGCCCTTCCCGCGACGCCCGCGTCCGTCCTCCCCGTACGGGAGGCGACCGCCGAGCGCTCCACCGGGACGGCCGAGGCGTCCGGGGCGCCCCGGACCGCCCCGCTCACCCCGGCCACCGCGCCCCGGACCGCCCCAGCCGCTTCGGCCGTCCCGCCGCCCGCCACCGTCGACCGGGGCCAGGACACCACGCCGTGGGCCGCCGCCGAGCACCCCCGTACCGCACACCAATTGCCTCCGCCGGGCCCCGGCGGGCTCGTCCCGTGCGCCGCGCGGGCCCCGATTCCGCTTTCCGTCCCCTGGTGCGCCCGTACCGCCCCCGCCTCCGCCGTCCAGCGCCCGCGCGTGGCGCTGCCCGGCGTGCGCGGGCCTCCGAGCGCCGGTGTCCACCGGCCCGGGGACCGCTTCGCGGTCCCGCGATCCATCAACGCCGTGCCGTTCCCGCCGTCCTGACCGGGGTGGGGGCGTGCCCGGCGCCCCCTCGGAGGAAACCCGCAATGACGCGCGCCACCACGGTGCGGGCGGTTCTGGCTGCGGCCGTCCTGCTCGTCTCCGTGTTCATCACGCTCACCATGTCCCCCAGACTCGGCCTCGATCTCCAGGGCGGCACCCGCATGGTGCTCCAGGCCGAGGACTCCGAAACCGCGAAGGCCGACCGCGAGAGCACCGACCGCACCCTGGAGGTGCTGCGCCGGCGCATCGACTCGCTCGGGGTGACGGAGCCGGTCCTCACCCGGTCCGGTGAGGACCGGATCATCGTGGAGCTCCCGGACGTCCAGGACCCGCGCAAGGCCGCCGATGTCATCGGCAAGACCGCCCAGCTCACCTTCCACGCCGTCCAGGGCCCGGGCGGAACCGCAGAGGACGGCAAGGGGCCGGCCCTGCCCGACGAACAGGGCCGCGAACTGGCCCTCGGCCCCGCCGCGCTCTCCGGCGCCGGGGTCAAGGAGGCGTCCGCGTCCTTCGACGCCCAGCAGGGCGCCGGCTGGACCGTGTCGCTCGACTTCCACAAGGACGCCGGCCGGGACTGGACCCGGCTGACCGGCGAGGCGGCCTGCCACCCGGTGCAGGACGAGCGGCGCCGGGTCGCCATCGTGCTCGACAAGAGGGTGATCTCCTCGCCGCAGGTCTCGCCGACGGTCTCCTGCGGCACGGGCCTGCCCTCCGGCTCCACCCGGATCACCGGCTCGTTCAGTGCGGACGAGGCCCGCGAGCTCGCCCTGCTGATCGAGGGCGGCGCGCTGCCCGTGCCCGTCGAGATCGTGGAGCAGCGGACGGTCGGCCCGACGCTCGGCGCCGCCGCGATCGACGCCAGCGCGCGGGCCGCCCTGATCGGCGCGGCGGCCACCGCCCTCTTCGTCATCGCCGTCTACCGCCTCTTCGGCGCCCTCGCCGCCGTGGCGCTCGCGGCGTACGGAGTGATCTCGTACGCGGCCCTCGTCGCCCTCGGCGTCACGCTGACCCTGCCGGGGCTCGCCGGTTTCGTGCTGGCGATCGGCATGGCCGTCGACGCCAACGTGCTGGTCTTCGAGCGGGCCAGGGAGGAGTACGCCGGGCGGCCCGGGAAGAGCCTGCGGGCCTCGCTGGCCGCCGGGTTCAAGGGCGCCTGGACGGCCGTCGCCGACTCCAACGTGACGACGCTCATCGCGGCCGGGCTGCTGTTCTTCCTCGGCTCCGGACCGGTCAAGGGGTTCGGCGTCACGCTCGCCATCGGCGTCCTGACGTCGATGTTCTCCGCGCTGGTCATCGCCCGCGCCCTCACCGAGATCGCCGCCCGCTCACGGTTCGTCGCGGACTACCGGGGGGTCAACGGCATCGCGGTCCCGGGCCGGGTGCGGACCTGGCTCACCCGGCGCGACCCGCAGCTCATGCGCTTCCCGCGCCGCTGGCTGACGGTCTCCGCCGTCCTGATCGCGGTGGCCGTCGCGGGCATCGTGGTGCGCGGGGTGAACTTCGGCGTCGAGTTCACCGGCGGCCGGCTCGTCGAGTACTCCACCAGCCGCCCGGTGGACGTCGAGACCGCCCGCACCGCCCTCGCGGGCGCCGGGTTCGGGGACGCGGAGGTCACCACGGCCGGTGCGGGCGACATCTCCGTACGCGCCGGGGAGCTCGACAACGACGGCGAACACGCGGTGCGGGCCGCCCTGGCCGCCGAGGGCGGCGAGGCCACCAAGGTCCGCGACGAGCTGATCGGCCCCAGCCTCGGCGACGAACTGCGGCGCAACGCCCTGATCGCCCTGGCCATCGCCGTACTCGTGCAGCTGGCCTATCTGGCGGTCCGGTTCCGCTGGACGTTCGCCGTCGCCTCGGTCGGGGCGCTCGTGCACGACGTGATCATCCTGACCGGGGTGTTCGCCTGGCTGGGACGCACCGTCGACGGCATCTTCCTGGCGGCGCTCCTCACCGTCATCGGATACTCCGTCAACGACTCCGTCGTGGTCTTCGACCGGGTCCGGGAACTGTGGGCGAAGGCCCGCCGCAAACCCCTCGCGGAGGTGGCGAACCGGGCGGTCCTGCAGACCGTGCCCCGGACGGTGAACACCGGGATGGGCGCCCTGTTCATCCTCACCGCCCTCGCCGTCCTCGGCGGCGACTCGCTGGAGGACTTCGCGCTCGCCCTGCTGATCGGCGTCGTCGTCGGCACGTACTCCTCGGTGATGACCGCCGTACCGGCCGCGCTGCTGCTGGAACGCACCAGCAAGGTGCCGCCGCCCGGCCGGACCCGGGCCCCGCGCGCCCGGCAGGGCGCCGGACGCCGCGACCCGCACGACAACGGGGCGCGGGTGTAGCGCGGACGGGCCCGTGCCGCCCCGGCCGGCGGACACGGGCCCGGCCCGCCCTCAGGGCGCCGACGAGCGCAGATACGCGGCGGTGTCCGCGTCGGCCGGCAACAGCGTCTCGATGGCCAGCTCCGCCACCGTCACGTCCATCGGCGTGTTGAACGTGGCGATCGAGGCGACGAACGACAGCACGTGCCCGTCGTGCTCGATGACCAGCGGCAGGGCGAACGGCACCGACGACGAGGGCGGCTGCCAGTCCTCGTGCCCGTCCGGGCCCGCCGGCAGCGGGTACCCCGCGACCTCCTCGTACAGCTCGCGCAGCTCCGGTGAGCGGACCAGCGCGATCTGGCGCTCCATCTGGGCCAGCAGATCCGCCCGCCACGCGCGCAGGTTCCGGATGCGCGGGGCCAGGCCCTGCGGGTGCAGGGTGAGCCGCATCGCGTTCAGCGGCGGCGCCAGGAGGTGTTCCGGGACGCCGTCGAGCAGCCGGGTCATCCCCTGATTGGCCGCCACGACGGTGTACGTCCCGTCCACGACGAACGCCGGATACGGTTCGTAGCCCCGCAGCAGCCGGTCGAGGCCGTCCCGCAGCGCACCCATCGCCGGGTCGTCGAGCGCGGTCTCCGCGTAGTGCGGGGCGTAACCCGCCATCACCAGCAGGGCGTTGCGTTCCCGTACCGGCACGTCCAGGTGTTCGGCGAGCCGCAGCACCATCTCCTCGCTGGGGCGCGAGCGCCCCGTTTCGATGAACGAGATGTGCCGGGCCGACGAACCGGCCCGCAGCGCGAGCTCCAGCTGACTGATCCGGCGCCGCTCCCGCCAACTGCGCAGCAGCGGTCCTACCCCCGTGTCGAGCGCGACAGTCGTCATACGGAGACCGTAACGTTCCGGGCACCGCCGACCGGCACCGACCACCAGTGAGGGAGCCGTCCCATGCCCGCCGCACCGCTGCCGCAGGACGAGATCGAGGACCGGCTGCGCGAGCTGCCCGGCTGGGCGCTGGAGGGGGACCGGATCGGCCGCACCTACCGGCTGCCCTCGCACTTCGCCGCCGCCGCCCTCGCGATGCACGTGGCCGCGATCCAGGACGAGCTGAACCACCACAGCGACCTGACGCTCGGCTACAACACCGTCGCCCTGTGGGTGAACTCGCACGACGCGGGCGGCAAGGTCACCGAGAAGGACCTCGGCCTCGCCGCCCGGATCGCGGCGGTGGCAGCGGGCCACGGGGCGGAGTAGGGCGGCGGGCCGTCCTCACGCCGCGGCGCCGAAGCCGGGGTGCGTGGCGAGCCAGCGCGTGTAGCTCTCGCTGCGCCCCACCGCCTGGGCGTACGCCGCCCGGGTGTGTCCGCTCACCGCTGAGGCCGCCGCCGACGCGGCGGCCGAGCGCGGGTGCCAGCCCAGCAGGTGGCGCCAGCTGAGCGGCGCCCCGGCGACCGGACGCGTCACCACCCCCGGCGTCGGCGGGAACGTCGCCCGGCACAGCCCCACCGCACGCCCCACCTGGACGAGATGCACGACGGACGAGGTGTCCGTCTCGTACACCGACACCGGGCGGAACCCCGCCCTCGCGCACGCCGCCACGAAGCAGTCGGCGAAGCAGCCGTCGCCCGGCACATCCGCCCAGCACTCGCCCGCCAGCTCGGACAGCTCCAACTCCCCCCGGGCAGCCAGTGGATGGGCCTCGGGCAGCATCACGAAGACCGGATCGACCCCGACGACCTGCCACTCCAGCCGGTCCGTCTCCGGCGGGGCGCTCTCGCCGCAGGTCCCGATCAGCGCGAAGTCGAGCCGTCCGTCCACCAGTTGCGAGGCGATCTCGGCCACCGACCAGGAGGTGTACGTGGACACCGGCGCCACCGGGTGCGCGGCGGCCAGCCGGTCCACGAGGCCCCCGAGGAGCGGGCCGTGCGTGCCGCCCAGCCGGAACCGCTCCATGGACCCCGTCGCGTTGGCGAACCGGACCGCCTCCTCCTGGAGTTCGCTGACGGCGGGCAGCACGATCCGGGCACGCTCCAGCACCAGTTCGCCCAGCGGGGTCGCCCGCGCACCCGTGTGGTCGCGGTCGAACAGCGGGCCGCCGAGCGCCCTCTCGATCCGCCGCAGCTGTGCGCTGAGAGCGGGCTGTGCGAGGCCCAGCGCGGTGGCGGCCTTGGTCAGGCTGCCCGTGTCGGCGATGGCACGTACGGTTCGCAGATGGCGCAACTCCAGCTCCATCACCGCACGTTATGGCCACCGTGGCCGCACGGCAATACGTCGGTGGTTCAGACCTCTGGTTCGCGCCCGCGAGCGGCGGTCATGGCCTAGAGTCGCCTCCCGATGCTGGATTACAACCAAGAGGCCACGGTCTACGACGACACGCGGGGCGGGCTGCCGCGCGCCGAGGCGGCGGCCGCCGCCGTGCTCGGCCTGCTGCCGGAGGCGGTGCGCTCCCTGCTGGACATCGGCTGCGGTACGGGCCTGGTCACCGGACGGATCGCCGCCGGCCGGCCCGGGCTGCGGGTGACCGGCTCCGACGCCGCCCACGGCATGGCCGCCGTCGCCCGGCAGCGCGTCGGCTCCGTCGTGCTCGCGGACGCCCGCCGGCTGCCCCTGCCGGACGCGGCGGTGGACGCGGTCACGGCCGTCTGGCTGCTGCATCTGCTGCGCGAAGCGGGCGCGGTCCGGGCAGTGGTGGCGGAGGCCGCGCGGGTGCTGCGGCCGGGCGGCGTGTTCGTCACCACCGTCGACAAGGACGCCGCGCACGACGTGGGCAGCGACATCGACGAGGTGTTCGCCCCCTGGCTGGCGCCGACCCCGGCCGACGGGACGGACCTGGTCGTCGCCCATGCGGCGGAGGGCGGCCTCGACGTGGCGGGGGAGGCGTTCTTCACCGGACACGGGCAGGGCCGCTCGCCGGTGGGCGCGGCACGCGGGGTCCGGCGGGGTTACTACACCTCCCGCCTGGTCCTGCCGGGAGACGCCGCCGACGAACTCGTCCGGGATCTGGCGGCGCTGCCGGACCAGGACCGCAAGCGGGCCGACCCGGAGTACCGGCTGCTGGCCTTCCGGCGCGGGTGACGGGCCCGCCGCCACCTGCGACTTGCCGGAACGGCAAGCATGTTTGCCTCAGCGGTGGCGCGTGCCGACCCTGGTGCCATGAGCAACCACTCCGGCCACGGCCACCACCACGACGGCCACCAGAGCCTGCACCACGAGCCCGCCGCGCACGGGCACCACCACGGCGGGTCCGAACCCGACTGGGACGTCATGGCCCCGCTCCTGGAGCGCAACGCCGAGCTCAGCAGCGCGCAGTACACCGAGGCGGCCCGCTGGATCGCCGCCCTGCCCACCGCCCCGAAGGTCCGCCGGGTCCTCGACGTCGGAGCCGGCCCCGGAGTGGTCGCCTGCCTGCTCGCCGAGGTCTTCCCGGACGCCGAGGTCGTCGCCGTCGACGGCACCCCCGCCCTCCTCGACCGCACCCGGGACCGGGCGCGGCGGCTCGGGCTGGACGGCCGCGTCACCACCCTCCACGCCACTCTCCCCGAAGAGCTCTCCGCCCTGGGCGAGGCCGACCTGATCTGGGCCGGCAACACCCTGCACCACATGGGTGACCAGCGCGCCGTGCTCGCCGGGTTCGGCGGGCTGCTGCGCCCCGGCGGCACCGTCGCCCTGGTCGAGGGCGGGCTCCAGCCCCGGCAGCTCCCGCGCGACCTGGGCTTCGGCAGGCCCGGGATCGAGGCACGCATGGAAGCGGCCGAGGCGGAGCTCTTCCAGGAGATGCGCGCGGAGCTGCCCGACGCCCGGCGCGAGGTCGAGAACTGGGCGGCCCTGTTCGACGCCGCCGGACTCGCCCCGCAGGGCACCCGCAGCTTCCTGCTCGACCTGCCCGCGCCCCTCGGCGACGCGGCCCGGGAACAGGTCGTCGCGGACTTCACCCGCCGCCGCGACGGACTGCGCGATCACCTCGACGCCGACGACAACGCCGTGCTCGACCGGCTCCTCGATCCGGAGGACCCGGCGTCCCTGCACCGCCGGCCGGACGTCTTCCTGCTCCTGGCCCGCACCCTCCACCTGGGCCGGCGCGACGCCTGAGCCGTCCCCGGACACCAGCGGAACCGCCGCCCGGCTCAGGAAAAGAGCGGGGCGGCGGTTCCGTGAGGCCGTGGCGGTCAGGCGCCGAGGTTGAACTCGCCCGGGTTCGGGCCGAGCCGCTTGCCCTCGTCCAGCGCCGCGAACGCGGCCAGGTCGTCGGCGTCCAGCTCGAAGTCGAACACGTCGATGTTCTCCGCGATCCGCGACGGCGTCACGGACTTCGGGATCACCACGTTGCCCGTCTGGAGGTGCCAGCGGAGCACCGCCTGGGCGGGCGTGCGGTTGTGCTTGCGGGCGACCGCGAGGACCGTCGGGACCTCCAGGAGGCCCTTGCCGGAGCCGAGCGGCGACCACGCCTCGGTGAGGATGCCGTGCTTGGCGTGCAGGGCGCGCGACTCGGCCTGCTGGAGCTGCGGGTGCAGCTCGATCTGGTTGAGCACCGGCACCACGGAGGTCTCACCGAGCAGTCGCTCCAGGTGCTCCGGGAGGAAGTTCGACACACCGATGGCCTTCGCGCGGCCGTCGGCGTAGATCTTCTCGAACGCCCGGTAGGTGTCGATGTACGCGTCCTTGGCCGGCACCGGCCAGTGGATCAGGTACAGGTCGACGTAGTCGAGGCCCAGCTTCTCCAGGGAGGCGTCGAAGGCGCGGAGCGTCGAGTCGTAGCCCTGTTCGCTGTTCCACAGCTTGGTGGTCACGAACAGCTCGTCGCGGGCGACACCGGAGGCGGCGATGGCCTTGCCCGTGCCCTCCTCGTTCTGGTAGATCGCGGCGGTGTCGATGCTGCGGTACCCGGACTCGATGGCGGTGGCGACCGCCTTCGCCGCCTCGTCGTCCGGCACCTGCCAGACTCCGAACCCGAGCTGGGGCATCTCGACGCCGTTGTTGAGGGTGAGGGAGGGGACCTGGCTCACGAGCTGAGGATCCTAACGTTGAGGGGTGGGACTCCCAGGGTCAACGATCAAGGACGCCCACGCATTCCCGACCGCCCCGATCCGTTCCCCCTCAGCGGTACAGCGCGTCCACCTCGGACTCGTACGCCGCCTCGATCGCCTTGCGCTTCAGCTTCAGCGACGGGGTGAGCAGCCCGTGCTGCTCGCTGAACTGGTGCGCCAGGATGCGGAACGTACGGATGGACTCGGCCTGCGAGACCGCGGTGTTCGCCGCCACCACCGCCCGGCGCACCTCCATCTCCAGATCCGGGTCGCGGACCAGCTCGCCCGGGGCCAGCCGCTGCCGCCCCTGTATCGTCAGCCAGTGCTCCACGGCCTCCTGGTCGACGGTGACCAGCGCCGCCACATAGGGCCGGTCGTTGCCGACGACGATGCACTGCGCCACCAGCGGATGCGCCCGCACCCGCTCCTCCAGGGCGGCCGGCGACACGCTCTTGCCGCCGGACGTCACCAGGATCTCCTTCTTCCGGCCGGTGATCGTCAGGTAGCCGTCCTCGTCCAGCGCTCCCAGGTCCCCGGTGGCCAGCCAGCCGTCGTTGAGCACCGCGTCGGTCGCCTTCGGGTCGCCGAGGTACCCGCCGAAGACATGGCTCCCGTGCACCCACACCTCCCCGTCCTCGGCGATGTGCACCGTGCTGCCGGGGATCGGCTGCCCGACCGTGCCGTACCGGGTGCGTTCCGGCGGATTGGCGGTGGCCGCCGCCGTCGTCTCGGTCAGCCCGTACCCCTCGTACACCGTCACCCCGGCGCCCGCGAAGAACAGCCCGAGCCGGCGCTCCATGCCCGAGCCGCCCGACATGGCGTGCCGGATGCGGCCGCCCATCGCCTCGCGGACCTTCTTGTACACGACCTTGTCGAAGAACTGGTGCTGCATCCGCAGCCCCGCCGAGGGGCCGGGGCCGGTGCCGAAGGCCCGGGCCTCCATCGCCTCCGCGTACTTCACCGCGATGTCGACGGCCTTGTCGAATGGCCCCGCCCTGCCCTCCGCCTCCGCCTTGCGCCGGGACGCGTTGAAGACCTTCTCGAAGATGTACGGCACCGCCAGGATGAAGGTCGGCCGGAAGGACACCAGGTCCGGCATCAGGGCCTTCGCGGACAGCTCCGGCTGGTGCCCCAGCTTGACCCGGCCCCGGATCGCGGTGACCTCCACCATCCGCCCGAAGACGTGCGCCAGCGGCAGGAAGAGCAGCGTCACCGCCTCGTCGCCCGGTCTGGAATGGAAGACCGGCTCCCAGCGCGCGGCCATGGTGTCCGCCTCGAACATGAAGTTGGCGTGCGTGAGGACGCAGCCCTTGGGGCGGCCCGTGGTGCCCGAGGTGTAGATGACGGTCGCCACCGACTCCGGGGTCACCGCCCGCCGGTGCCGGTGCACCACCTCGTCCTCGACGTGCGCGCCCGCCTCCACCAGTTCCGCCACCGCGCCCGCGTCCAGCTGCCACAGCCGCTTCAGCTGGGGCAGCCGGTCGATGACCGAGGCCACCGTCATCGCGTGGTCCTCGTGCTCCACCATCACCGCCGACACCTCGGCGTCGTGCAGCATCCACAGCACCTGCTCGGCGGAGGACGTCGGGTAGACCGGCACCGACTGGGCGCCCACCGCCCACAGCGCGAAGTCGAACAGGGTCCACTCGTAGCGCGTACGCGACATCAGGGCGACCCGGTCGCCGAACCGCACCCCGTGCGCGATCAGCCCCTTGGCCAGCGCCAGCACCTCGTCGCGGAACGCGGCGGACGTCACGTCCTGCCAGTTCCCGTCCGCGTCTTTCCGGCCGAGAGCGATCCGGTGCGGCTCCTCGTCCGCATGGTCGAACACGACGTCGGCGAGGCCGCCCACGAGGGGCGAGGCCGCCATGGGGGGGACAGTGAACTCGCGCAATGACCTGCTCCTTGTGGTGCTCCGCACAGCGCCGCGACGCTACCCCACCGGGCGTCGGCGCGGGAGGGTCCGGAGCGGCCCGTACCACTTGGTATATGCACAGGTCAGCAGCCGAAATCCGGCCAGATGGGCAAGGCTCGGGCGCGCTTGGGACCGCGGGGTAAGCGGCTCGCGCGGGAATCTCCACCGAATCTGTACGCCGCGATCACTGCTGGTGTGGGTGGCTGTGTCCCGTTATGGCCGGTCCGGTGCGATCGGCCCGCCCGGCGGGCCGTCGCGTCCCCTGCATTCTCCCCGGCCCCGCACCCCGTCATGCCTGCTCACACCGATCGTGACGGCGGTAACAGCCCGACGCCCGCATTTCCCGATCGCGGCCCCCCGCGCGCAGGATGGGTCCGGGCACGACACGACCCGAACGGAAGAACACGTGAAACACCTGAGCCGCCGCATCCCGCAGCCGCCGTCCCGGCTGCCGGTCGACCCCTACATAGCGGCGCTGATCGGCACCGTCGTCCTCGCGGCGCTGCTGCCGGCCTCGGGCCCGGCCGCCGAGGTGGCCGGCGGGGCCTCCACGGGCGCGGTCGCGCTCCTCTTCTTCCTGTACGGGGCGCGCCTGTCCACGGCCGAGGCGCTGGACGGGCTGCGCCACTGGCGGCTCCACCTCACGGTGCTGGCCTGCACCTTCGTCGTCTTCCCGCTCCTGGGCCTGGCGAGCGCGGGCCTCGTGCCGTACGTTCTGACGCCGCAGCTGCAGAGCGGCTTCCTCTTCCTGTGCCTCGTCCCCTCGACCATCCAGTCCTCGATCGCCTTCACCTCGATCGCCCGGGGCAACGTGCCCGCCGCGATCTGCGCGGGCTCCTTCTCCTCGATCGCCGGGATCTTCCTCACCCCGCTCCTCGCCGCCGCGCTGCTCGGCGGCAGCGGGGGCGGGTTCTCCGGTGACGCCCTGCTGAAGATCGGCGTCCAGCTGCTGCTGCCGTTCGCGGCGGGCCAGCTGCTGCGCCGCCGTATCGGTGGCTTCGTCGCCCGCCACCGCAAGGTCCTCGGCCTGGTCGACCGGGGCTCGATCCTGCTCGTCGTCTACACCGCGTTCAGCGAGGGCATGGTCGCCGGCATCTGGCACCAGGTGACCCCGGCCCGGCTCGGCGCGCTCCTCGCCGCCGAGGCGGTCCTGCTCGCGCTGATGCTCGCGGTGAGCTGGTACGGCGCGAAGCGCCTCGGCTTCGGCAGGGCGGACCGCATCGCGATCCAGTTCGCCGGGTCCAAGAAGAGTCTGGCCTCCGGGCTGCCCATGGCCAGCGTCCTCTTCGGCGCGCAGGCGAGCCTGGCGGTGCTGCCGCTGATGCTCTTCCACCAGATGCAGCTGATGGTCTGCGCGGTGATCGCCAAGCGGCGCGCCCGCGACGGCCAGGACGCCGTGTCGCCCGAGGCGGCGGTACCGGTGGCTCAGGGACGTGTTGCGAACGTCCCGCCTGCCGGACGGCGCTACTTTCGGAACACGCCCTGAACCGCGTCCAGCGCGATGCGGTGCTCGCCCGCGTACACGTTCATCGAGGGCCCCCGCAGGAAGCCGACCAGGGTCAGGCCGGTCTCGGCCGCCAGGTCGACGGCGAGGGACGAGGGCGCAGAGACGGCCGCCAGCACCGGTATGCCGGCCATCACCGCCTTCTGCGCCAGCTCGAACGAGGCCCGTCCCGACACCAGCAGGACCGACCGGGACAGCGGCAGCCGCCCGTCCGTCAGCGCCCGGCCCACCAGCTTGTCGACCGCGTTGTGCCGCCCGACGTCCTCCCGTACGTCCATCAGCTCCCCGGTCTCCGAGAACAGCGCCGCCGCGTGGAGCCCCCCGGTCCGGTCGAAGACCCGCTGGGCCGCCCGCAGCCGGTCCGGGAGTCCGGCCAGCAGCGCGGGCTCCACCACCAGCGGGGGAGTGTCGGCGACGGGATGCCGAATCGTGGTGCGGACGGCGTCCAGGCTGGCCTTGCCGCACAGCCCGCAGGACGACGTGGTGTAGACGTTGCGCTCCAGCGTGATGTCGGGGACCTCGACGCCCGGCGCGAGCCCGACGTCCACCACGTTGTACGTGTTGACCCCGTCGGCGGTCGCGCCCGCGCAGTACACGATCGACCGCACATCGGCTTGGTCGCCGATCACACCTTCGCTGACCAGGAAGCCCGCCGCCAGCGCGAAGTCGTCGCCCGGGGTGCGCATGGTGATGGCGAGCGGCTTCCCGTTCAGCCGGATCTCCAGGGGCTCCTCGGCGACGAGGGTGTCGGGGCGGGTGGAGACGGCCCCGTCCCGGATGCGGATGGTGCGGCGGCGCTCGGTGACCCGTCCCATGACCGTTGGACCCGATTTCCTGTGTGTGAGGGAGTGGGACGCACCGGCGGTGCGACCCGACGCTGCCATTCTCCTGCACCGCCCGCGCGGCCCCGCAACCGGAGGGACCGGACCCGGGCCACCGGCGGCCTGGTGTCGAGCCCTCCAAGCCCAGGCCGGTATTCCTGTGGGATCACCTGCCCCCGTACCGGGCGGTAGCGACCAAGACTGGTTGGTTCCTGACAGATGGAGCGAGGGGACCTTTGTTTATGACCGGCACACGTGTCGTGGCGCTCGGCCACTACCAGCCCGCCAAGGTGCTCACCAACCACGACCTGGCGGCCATGGTCGACACCAGTGACGAGTGGATCACCAGCCGCGTCGGCATCAGGACCCGCCACATCGGCGGCCCCGACGAGCCGGTGGACGAGCTGGCCGCGCACGCCGCCGCCAAGGCCCTCGCCGCGGCCGGTCTCCAGCCGTCCGACATCGACCTGGTGCTGGTCGCCACCTCCACCGCCATCGACCGTTCGCCGAGCATGTCGGCCCGGGTCGCCGCCCGCCTTGGCATGGAGGCGCCCGCGGTCATGGACATCAACGTGGTGTGCTCCGGCTTCACCCACGCCCTCGCCACCGCCGACCACGCGCTGCGGGCCGGCGCCGCCACCCGTGCCCTGGTCATCGGCGCCGACAAGATGGGCGACATCGTCGACTGGACGGATCGTTCCAGCTGCGTACTGATGGGGGACGGCGCCGGTGCGGCCGTCGTCGTCGCCGACCCGGCGGAGAGCGGGCGCCCCGGCATCGGGCCGGTGCTGTGGGGGTCGGTCCCCGGCATGGGGGACGCGGTCCGCATCGAGGGGACGCCGCCGCGCTTCGCGCAGGAGGGCCAGTCCGTCTACCGCTGGGCCACCACCCAGCTGCCCCCCATCGCCCGCAAGGTGTGCGAGAAGGCGGGCCTCACCCCGGAGGACCTGGCCGCGGTCGTCCTGCACCAGGCCAACCTGCGGATCATCGAGCCCGTCGCCCGCAAGATCGGCGCGGTCAACGCCGTCGTCGCGCGCGACGTGATCGACTCCGGCAACACCTCCGCCGCCTCCATCCCGATGGCCCTGTCCAAGCTGGTCGAACGGGGCGAGGTCCCCAGCGGTGCGCCGGTCCTCCTCTTCGGCTTCGGCGGCAACCTCAGCTACGCGGGACAGGTGATCAGCTGCCCGTGAGCCGGGGGGCTTTGTCCTCGGAGTGGAGAAAGTTCGCCGGATTCACGCGCGACTTCTTCCCAGTCCCGGCAACCGCTGCTACGTTCCCCTCCCAAGCCCGACGGACAGGCCGACGAGGCGGGAGGGGCGCGTGAGACGTATGACGGCACGACCCGCGAACGCCCACCAGGCGCGACTGCTCCGGCTGTTGCGCGACGGTGGGCCCAACTCCCGGGCGAAGCTGGGCGATCAGGTCGACCTCTCGCGGTCCAAACTGGCCGTCGAGGTCGACCGGCTACTGGAGACCGGACTCGTCGTCGCCGACGGGCTCGCCGCGTCCCGGGGCGGACGCCGGTCGCACAACATCCGGCTCGCCCCGCACCTGCGCTTCCTCGGCGTCGACATCGGCGCCACCTCCATCGACGTGGCGGTCACCAACGCGGAGCTGGAGGTCCTGGGCCACCTCAACCACCCCATGGACGTACGCGAAGGGCCCGTCGCGGTCTTCGAACAGGTGCTGTCCATGGCGGCGAAGCTCCGGAACTCCGGGCTCGCCGACAGCTTCGACGGCGCCGGCATCGGTGTCCCCGGACCGGTCCGCTTCCCCGAGGGCGTCCCCGTCGCGCCCCCGATCATGCCCGGCTGGGACGGCTTCCCGGTCCGCGAGGCACTCAGCCAGGAGCTGGGCTGCCCGGTCATGGTCGATAACGACGTGAACCTGATGGCCCTGGGGGAGCAGCAGGCGGGCGTGGCCCGTTCCGTGGGCGACTTCCTCTGCGTCAAGATCGGTACGGGCATCGGCTGCGGCATCGTCGTCGGCGGCACCGTCCACCGGGGCGCGACGGGCAGCGCCGGCGACATCGGCCACATCCAGGTCGAACCCGGGGGCCGGCTCTGCGCCTGCGGCAACCGGGGCTGCCTGGAAGCCCACTTCAGCGGCGCCGCCCTGGCCCGCGACGCCGAGGACGCGGCCCGCGCCGGACGGTCCGAGGAGCTCGCGGCCCGGCTCGACGCGTCCGGCCGGCTCACCGCCGCGGACGTGGCAGCCGCGGCGGCCGCAGGGGACGCCACCTCGCTCGTCCTGATCCGCGAGGGCGGCAACCGCGTCGGCCAGGTCATCGCGGGCCTCGTCAGCTTCTTCAACCCCGCCCTGGTGGTGATCGGCGGCGGGGTGACCGGACTCGGCCACACCCTGCTGGCCGCCGTCCGGGCCCAGGTCTACCGGCGCTCCCTGCCGCTGGCCACCGGCAACCTGCCGATCGTCCTGGGCGAGCTGGGACCCGCCGCCGGAGTCACCGGCGCGGCCCGGCTCATCAGCGACCACCTCTTCTCACCCGTCTGACCCGCCCGGCCCGCCCGAACGGCGGGCAGCCCCACACACCCACACCTCGTCCGCCGAGGGGATTCGTCATGGCTCCGCAACCACCGCTGCTCACCATGTCCGGCATCACCAAGTCCTTCCCCGGTGTCCGCGCCCTCGACGGCGTCGACCTGGAGGTCCAGGCCGGCGAAGTGCACTGCCTCCTCGGCCAGAACGGGGCCGGCAAGTCCACCCTCATCAAGGTCCTGGCCGGCGCCCACCAGCCCGACGAGGGCGAGATCACCTGGCGCGGTGAGCCCGCCGAACTCAAGTCGCCCATGGCCGCGATGCGCCTCGGCATCGCCACGATCTACCAGGAACTCGACCTGGTCCGGGGCCTGTCGGTCGCCGAGAACGTCTTCCTGGGCCACGAGTTCACCAGCGCCGGCTTCGTCGTCCGCTCCCGCCGCGCCCGCGCCGAGGCCGCCGCCCTGCTGGCCCGGCTCGGCCACCCGGAGATCGACCCGGCCCGCCCGGTCGGCGAACTCTCCGCCGCCCAGCAGCAGATCGTGTCCATGGCCCGGGCGCTCTCGCACGACGTACGGCTCATCGTGATGGACGAGCCGTCCGCCGCGCTCGACCCCGACGAGGTCGGCAACCTCTTCCGGATCATCGCCTCGCTCACCGCCGAGGGCGTCGCCGTCGTCTACATCTCGCACCGCCTGGAGGAGATCCGCCGCATCGGCGACCGGGTGACGGTGCTCAAGGACGGCCGGGCCGTCGCCTCCGGCCTGGCCGCCGAGACCACCCCGACGCACGACATCGTGGCCCTGATGACGGGCCGCAAGGTGGAGTACGTCTTCCCGCCCCGCACCCCGCCGCCCCCCGGCCGCGCCGGAGCCGCCCCCGTACTCACCGTCGAAGGGCTCGTCAGGGACGGCGAGTTCGCCCCGGTCGACCTGGAGGTCCGGCCCGGGGAGATCGTCGGCCTCGCCGGACTCGTCGGCTCCGGGCGCTCCGAGATCCTGGAGACGGTCTACGGCGCCCGCCGGGCCACCGCGGGCCGGGTCACCGTCGACGGAAAGGAGCTGCGGCCCGGGAGCGTGCGCTCCGCCGTCGCCGCCGGCATCGGCCTCGCCCCCGAGGAGCGCAAGGCCCAGGCCCTGCTGATGCTCGAATCCGTCACCCGCAACGTCTCGCTCTCCACCATGTCCCGCTACTCCAGGACCGGCTGGCTGGACCGCATCGCGGAGCGCCGGGCGGCGAGCGAGGCCACCCGGACCCTGTCGCTGCACCCCGACAACCCGGACACCCCCGTCCGCAACCTCTCCGGCGGCAACCAGCAGAAGGCGGTCCTGGCCCGCTGGCTGCTGCGCGGCTGCCGGGTGCTGCTGCTGGACGAACCGACCCGCGGCGTCGACGTCGGCGCCCGCGCCGAGCTCTACGCCGTGATCCGCCGGCTGGCCGACGAAGGGCTGGCCGTGCTGCTCGTCTCCAGCGAAGTGCCCGAAGTCCTGGGCCTCGCCGACCGGGTGCTCGTCCTGCGCGAGGGACGCGTCGTGCACACCGCCGACGCCACGGACCTGGACGAGCACCGCGTACTCGACCTCGTGATGGAAGGGAGCCCGACGTCATGACCCACCCCGTTCCCACGGCACGGCAGAGCGGGCCGGACGAGGGCCCCGCCCCCGTGGCCCTGAAGAAGTACGGACCCCCGCGCGCCCTGGGGCTGCGCCTGGACCTGCACACCCTGTCCCTGCTCGGCATCCTCGCCGTGCTGGTGGCCGTCGGCGGATTCACCGAGCCCGACGCCTTCCTGGACACCGGAAACCTCCAACTCGTCCTGACCCAGGCGTCGGTGATCGGTGTCGTCACCGTCGGCGTGACCTTCGTCATCACCTCGGGCGGCATCGACCTCTCGGTCGGCGCCATGGTCGCCCTGGCCTCCGTCTGGGCGAGCACCCTAGCCACCCAGGAGTACGGGCTCGCGGGCATCCTGTTCACCGCCGTCCTCGTCGGCCTCGGCGCAGGGCTGGTCAACGGGATGCTCATCGCGTACGGGAGGGTGGTGCCGTTCATCGCGACGCTGGCGATGCTCGCCTCGGCGCGCGGCGTCGCCCTCATGATCACCGACGGCAAGACCCAGATCGTCACCGTCGACGCGGTGCTGGACCTGGGGCTCCCGGACTCCTTCGTCCTCGGCATCCCGCCGCTCGTCCTGATCTTCGCCGCGGTCACCGCCGCCGGCTGGCTGCTGCTGAACCGTACGACCTTCGGCCGCCGCACCGTCGCCATCGGCGGCAACGCGGAAGCGGCCCGGCTCGCCGGCATCGACGTCCGCAGGCAGCGGCTCTACCTCTACCTGCTGTCCGGACTGTGCTGCGGTATCGCCGCGTTCATGCTGATCATCCTGTCCGGCTCCGGCCAGAACACCGCGGGCAACCTCTACGAACTCGACGCCATCGCCGCCGCGATCATCGGCGGCACCCTCCTCAGCGGCGGACGCGGCACCATCACCGGCTCCGTGCTCGGCGTCCTGATCTTCACCACGATCACCAACATCTTCGCGCTCAACAACCTGCAGAGCGACGTCCAGCAGATCGCCAAGGGCGCGATCATCGTCGCCGCCGTCCTCGTCCAGAGCCGCACCGCCCGCACCGAGACCTGAACCGCCCGGCCCGTCCACCCCCCTCCCGCACACCCACCCACCGGATGAAGGGTTCCACAGCCATGCCGCAAACCAGTCGCAGAGGGCTCCTGTTCGGCACCGCAGCCGTCTCCGCCGGCGCCCTCCTCACCGCCTGCACCAGCAACGACCCCAAGGAGAAGGACGCACCCGCGCAGAGCGGGGCGCCCGCCGCCGACGACAAGCCGGGCAAGCCCGTCACCATCGGCTTCGCCGGACCCCAGGCCGACCACGGCTGGCTCAACGCCATCAACGAGCAGGCCAGGTCCCGGGCGAAGAAGTACTCCGAGGTCACCCTGGAGACCACCGAGGGGTCCAACGACACCGCCGCCCAGATCGGCCAGGTCAAGACCCTCATCAACAAGAAGGTCGACGTCCTGGTCGTCCTGCCCGCCGACGGCAAGGCCCTCACCCAGGTCGGCCTGGAGGCCATGCGCGCGGGCATCCCCGTCATCAACCTGGACCGCATCTTCGCCTCGCCGCAGGCGTACCGCTGCTGGGTCGGCGGCGACAACTACGGCATGGGCCTCAACGCCGGCACGTACATCGGCGAACAGCTCAAGGACAAGAAGAACGCCAAGGTCGTCGAGCTGGCCGGGATCGACAACCTGGAGCTCACCAAGCAGCGCAGCAAGGGCTTCGCCGACGCGCTGAAGAACTACTCCAACATCGAGCTGGTGGCCCGTCAGGCGGCCGAGTTCACCGTGGAGTCGGGCCAGGCGAAGATGGCGCAGCTCCTGCAGGCGCAGAGGAAGTTCGACGCCCTGTGGAACCACGACGACGACCAGGGCGTGGGCGCCCTGAGCGCGATCAAGCAGGCGGGGCGCGACGAGTTCCTGATGGTCGGCGGCGCCGGCGCCAAGTCCGCGATGGACGCCATCAAGGCCGACAACAGCGTCCTGAAGGCCACCGTCCTCTACCCGCCGACCATGGCCGCCTCCGCCATCGACCTGGCCCGCGCCCTCGGCCAGTCCAAGGGCGTGTCCGGCCTCGCCGAGCTGGAGATCCCCACCAACCTCACCCTCTACTCCGCCGTCGTCACCAAGGACAACGTCGACCAGTACCTGCCGACGGGCTTCAACTGACCCGCCCCGCGACCGAACGTGCCGCACCACCGACGAGGAGGAAGCCCCGGATGGCCCAGAGGGATCAGACGCAGGAGACGGCAGCGCCGCCGACGCTCGGGATCGGCATGGTCGGATACGCGTTCATGGGAGCCGCCCATTCACAGGGCTGGCGCACCGCCGGACACGTCTTCGACCTGCCGGCGCGACCGGTGCTCGCCGCGGTCTGCGGACGCGACCGCGCCGCGGTCGAGGCGGCGGCCGCCCGGCACGGCTGGGCCGCCGCCGAGACCGACTGGCGCGCCCTGATCGCACGCGACGACGTGCACCTGGTCGACATCTGCACACCCGGCGACAGCCACGCGGAGATCGCCGTCGCCGCCCTGGAGGCCGGCAAGCACGTCCTCTGCGAGAAGCCGCTCGCCAACACCGTCGCCGAGGCGGAGGCCATGGCGGCGGCGGCCGAGCGCGCCGCCGCCCGGGGCCGGTCCGCCTTCGTCGGCTTCAACTACCGACGGGTGCCCGCCCTCGCCCACGCCCGCCGGCTCATCGCGGAGGGCCGCCTCGGCAGCCTGCGCCACGTGCGCGCCGTCTACCTCCAGGACTGGCTGACCGACCCCGCGTCCCCGCTGACCTGGCGCCTCGACAAGGACCGCGCGGGTTCCGGCGCGCTCGGCGACCTCGGGGCCCACGTGGTGGACCTCGCGCAGTACCTCGCGGGGGTGCCGCTGGCCGCGGTGTCGGCGCTGACCGAGACCTTCGTACGCGAACGCCCCCGGCCGGCCGGACCGTCCGGGAAACTCGGCGGCGGGGCGGCGGCCGGGGGCACCGGTCCGGTCACCGTGGACGACGCCGCCGTCTTCACCGGCCGGTTCACCTCCGGGGCCCTGGCGTCCTTCGAGGTGACCCGGATGGCGGCCGGCCGCAAGAACGCCCTGCGCCTGGAGATCAACGGGGAGCGCGGCTCGCTCGCCTTCGACCTGGAACGCCTCAACGAACTGTCCTTCCACGACCACACCGAACCCGCCGCCACGGCCGGGTTCCGGCGCGTCCTCGTCACCGAGCCCGAGCACCCGTACCTGGAGGCGTGGTGGCCGCCGGGCCACCCCCTCGGCTACGAGCACACCTTCGTCCACCAGGCCCGGGACGTGGTGTGCGCCATCGCCGGAGGCGCCCCGGATGTGCCGACGTTCGCGGACGGCCTCCAGGTGCAGCGGGTGCTGGCCGCGGTGGAGGAGAGCGCCGCGAAGAACTCCGCCCTCACCCCCGTAATCCTCTAGGAGGTCCCGTCCCATGCCGCGCCCCTTCACCCTCTTCACCGGCCAGTGGGCCGACCTCCCGCTGGAGGAGGTCTGCCGGTACGCCCGCGACTTCGGGTACGACGGACTCGAACTCGCCTGCTGGGGAGACCACTTCGAGGTGGACAAGGCCCTCGCCGACCCGGCGTACCTGGACGGCCGCCGCCAACTCCTCGACAAGTACGGCCTGAAGTGCTGGGCGGTCTCCAACCACCTGGTGGGCCAGGCCGTCTGCGACAACCCCATCGACGAACGCCACCAGGGCATCCTGCCCGGCCGCATCTGGGGTGACGGCGAGCCGGAGGGGGTGCGCCGGCGTGCCGCCGAGGAGATCAAGAACACCGCGCGGGCGGCCGCCGCCTTCGGCGTGGACACCGTCATCGGCTTCACCGGGTCCTCGATCTGGCACCTGGTCGCGATGTTCCCGCCGGTCCCGCCGCACATGATCGAGCGCGGCTACGAGGACTTCGCGGAGCGCTGGAACCCGATCCTGGACGTCTTCGACGCGGAGGGCGTGCGCTTCGCCCACGAGGTGCACCCCAGCGAGATCGCCTACGACTACTGGACCACCCACCGCGCGCTGGAGGCGGTGGACCACCGCCCTGCCTTCGGCCTGAACTTCGACCCGAGCCACTTCGTCTGGCAGGACCTGGACCCGGTCGGCTTCCTGTACGACTTCCGGGACCGGATCTACCACGTGGACTGCAAGGAGGCCCGCAAGCGCCTGGACGGCCGCAACGGCCGCCTCGGCTCCCATATGCCCTGGGGCGACCCGCGCAGGGGCTGGGACTTCGTCTCGGCCGGCCACGGCGACGTGCCCTGGGAGGACGTCTTCCGGATGCTGCGGTCCATCGGCTACGCGGGTCCCGTATCGGTGGAGTGGGAGGACGCCGGCATGGACCGCCTCGCGGGCGCCCCGGAGGCGCTGGCGTCCCTGAAGCGGTACGACTTCGACCCGCCGAGCGCGTCCTTCGACGCGGCGTTCGGGGGGAGCGACTGACCCCCTTCGGGGCGCTGGTCCCCCCAGTCCCGCTTCTCGGGCACTGAGGGGCTCGACCCGTGCCCGGCGGTCGCCCGTGCGCCGCCGGGCTGCTCCGCCTTGCCCTCATCCCGCTTTGTCCTGACCCGGGAAAAAGTCCGGCAACTCTGCCGACAAGGGCTTTCCGTCCCGGACGAAGGGGCCTACCGTTCTGGCATGTCCCTGACATAGACCAGCGTCATTTCCCTGTCACCGGCGTCGCACGGGCCCGGCTGACCTGCGCGGCAGTCCCCGCGCGAACGGCACGGCATCACCGCCCGCACAACCGGCAACCTCCGGAGGACACGTGCACACACCCCGCAGCGGCAGCCGCACCAGGCTCCGCATCCAGGAATCCCTCGCTCTGTTCACCGGCGGTCTGCTGGCCGCCGCCACCCTCGGCCTGAGCGCCGCCTCGGGTACCGCCGCCGCCCACGAGGAGCCCGCGCCCGCGCCGGCCGCCGAGGACTTCCAGCAGGTCACCCTCGCCAAGGGGGCCGCCGAGACCGGTGAGCCCATGTCGCTGGCCGTGCTCCCCGACCGCAGCGTGCTGCACACCTCGCGCAGCGGCGAGCTGCGCATCACCGACAGTGCGGGCAACACCAAGGTCGCCGGCGTCATCCCGGTCTACTCGCACGACGAGGAAGGCCTCCAGGGCATAGGCGTCGACCCGCGGTTCAGCGAGAACCGGGCGATCTACCTCTACTACGCACCTCCGCTGGACACCCCGGCGGGCGACGCGCCCGAGACCGGCACCGCCGCCGACTTCGCCCCCTTCGACGGCGTCAACCGGCTCTCCCGCTTCGTCCTCAACGAGGACGGCACGCTGGATCTCGGCAGTGAGAAGAAGGTCCTCGACGTCAAGACGTCCCGCGGTATGTGCTGTCACGTCGGCGGGGACATCGACTTCGACGCCGACGGCAACCTGTACCTGTCGACCGGCGACGACACCAACCCCTTCGCGTCCGACGGCTTCACGCCCATCGACGAACGCCCGGACCGCAACCCGGCGTTCGACGCCCGCCGCTCCGCGGGCAACAGCAACGACCTGCGCGGCAAGATCCTGCGCATCAAGGTCGCGGACGACGGCTCGTACACCATCCCGGACGGCAACCTCTTCGCGCCGGGGACGGACAAGACTCGTCCCGAGATCTACGCGATGGGCTTCCGCAACCCGTTCCGCTTCTCCGTCGACAAGGCCACCGGCATCGTCTACGTGGGCGACTACGGGCCGGACGCCGGCGCGGCCGACCCCAAGCGGGGGCCGGCGGGGCAGGTCGAGTTCGCCCGGGTCACGAAGGCCGGCAACTTCGGCTGGCCCTACTGCACCGGGGCGAACGACCCTTACATGAACTACGACTTCGCCACCAGGACCTCCGGCGCGGCCTTCGACTGCGCCGCCCCGAAGAACACCTCGCCGCACAACACCGGCCTGGTCGACCTGCCCCCGGCCCAGGCCGCCTGGATCCCGTACGACGGCGGGTCCGTCCCGGAGTTCGGTTCCGGCTCGGAGTCCCCGATGGGCGGACCGGTCTACCACTACGACCCGGACCTCGACTCGCCCGTGAAGTTCCCCGAGGCGTACGACGGGGACTTCTTCGCCGGTGAGTTCGGCCGCCGGTGGATCAAGCGGATCGAGCAGGACGCCGACGGCAAGGTCGAGTCCATCAACGACGTCCCCTGGTCCGGCACCCAGATCATGGACATGGCCTTCGGGCCCGACGGGGCGCTGTACGTCCTGGACTACGGCCTCTCCTGGTTCGGCGGCGACGAGAACTCCGCGCTCTACCGCATCGAGAACGCCACCGGAGGACGCTCCCCGATCGCCGAGGCCACGTCCGACAGGACCTCGGGCACCGCGCCCCTGAAGGTGCGGTTCTCCTCCGCCGGCACCACCGACGACGACGGCGACGCCCTCACGTACGCCTGGGACTTCGGCGACGGAGGAACGTCCACGGCCGCGAACCCCACGTACACGTACAAGAAGAACGGCACCTACACCGCCACCGTCACCGCGAAGGACCCCACGGGCCGCACCGGATCGGCCAGTGTGCATGTGACCGTCGGCAACACGGCACCCTCGGTGAAGCTGGAACTCCCGGGCGACGGACAACTGTTCACCTTCGGTGACACCATTCCCTTCAAGGTGACCGTCACCGATCCCGAGGACGGCACGATCGACTGCTCCAAGGTCGAGGTCCGCTTCGTCCTCGGCCACGACAGCCACGGCCACCCCATCACCTCGGAGCACGGCTGCACCGGCACCATCAAGACCGAGATGGACGGCGGGCACGACCCCAACGCCAACATCTTCGGCGTCATCGACGCCTCGTACACCGACGGCGGAGGCGGCGGCCAGGCCGCACTGACCGGCCACGACCAGGCGCAGCTCCAGCCGCGCCACCGCCAGGCCGAGCACTTCACCCACTCGTCCGGCGTCAAGACCTACGACAAGGCGAACGCCGAAGGCGGCAAGACCGTCGGCGACATCGAGAACGACGACTGGATCTCCTTCAAGCCGTACATCCTCGGCGACTCCACCAAGCTCACCGCCCGGATCTCCTCCGGCGGCGCGGGCGGCTTCCTCGAAGTGCGCACCGGCTCGCCCACCGGTACGATCCTCGGCTCCGCACCGGTGCCGGTGACCGGCGGCTGGGAGACCTTCCAGGACATCGACGTCCCGCTGCGCGGCGTCCCGAAGAAGGCCACCGAACTCTTCCTGGTGTTCAAGGGCGGCGAAGGCGCGCTCTACGACGTCGACGACTTCGAGCTCTCCAACACCCCGCCCGACAGGACCGCCAAGCGCGTCCTGGTCTTCTCCAAGACCGCCGGCTTCCGCCACGACGCGATCCCCGAAGGAATCGCCGCGCTGAAGGAACTCGGCAAGGACAGCAACATCACGGTCGACGCCACCGAGGAGGCACGCCAGTTCACCACCGCCAACCTGGCCCGCTACGACGCCGTCGTCTTCATGTCCACCACCGGTGACGTCCTCAACGCCGACCAGCAGAAGGCCTTCGAGAACTACATCAGGACCGGCGGCGGCTACCTGGGCGTCCACGCCGCCGCCGACACCGAGTACGACTGGTCGTTCTACGGCGGACTCGTCGGCGCCTACTTCTCCGGCCACCCCGCCATCCAGCCCGTCACCGTCCGCGTCGAGGACCACAAGCACCCGGCCACCGCCCACCTGGGCGACGAATGGCAGCGGACCGACGAGCTGTACAACTACCGCACCGACCCGCGCGACAAGGTCAAGGTCCTCGCCACGCTCGACGAGACCACCTACACCGGCGGCACCATGAAGGGTGACCACCCGATCACCTGGTGCCAGACGTACGAGGGAGGCCGCTCCTTCTACACCGGCCTCGGTCACACCAAGGAGTCGTACGCCGACACGGACTTCCGGAAGCTCCTCCTGGGCGGGATGCGCTACGCCGCCGGCCAGGTCAGGGGCGACTGCAGGCCGAGCACCGGCTACCGGCCGATCTTCAACGGCAAGACGCTCGAAGGCTGGAAGCAGGCAGGTCCCGGGAAGTTCGACGTGGTCGACGGCGAACTGCGCTCCGAGGGCGGCATGGGCCTGCTGACCTACCAGGCGAAGGAGCTGACGTCCTACTCCCTGAAGCTCGACTGGAAGCTGGCGGGCGACGACAACTCCGGCGTCTTCGTCGGCTTCCCGGAGTCCGACGACCCCTGGTCCGCGGTGAACAACGGCTACGAGGTCCAGATCGACGCCTCCGACGCCGTCGACCGCACCACCGGTTCCGTCTACACCTTCAAGGCGGCCAACACCAAGGCCCGCGACCAGGTGCTGCGCCCGCCGGGGCAGTGGAACAGCTACGAGATCAAGGTGCGGGGTGAACGGCTCCAGATCTTCCTCAACGGTGTGAAGATCAACGACTTCACCAACACCGACCCGGTCCGCAGCCTCAAGGACGGCTACATCGGCCTTCAGAACCACGGGGCCGACGACCAGGTGTCCTTCCGCAACATCCAGCTGAAGGAACTGCCCCCGGCGTAGGCAGCTCCCCCCCACCGGGGGGGGGGGGGGGGGGGGGGGGGGGGGGGGGGGGGGGGGGGGGGGGGGGGGGGGAGGG